>CAYRJT010000161.1:0-6030 GCA_964424675.1 uncultured Lachnospiraceae bacterium | reverse complement strand
TTACATATATCACTATATCACATTTTTCTATCATCTACGTTGACAACTTCTTAAAATTCAATTATAGTAAATTACTAAATATTAAAAAAGTCATTGGAGATGAAAACATGAATGCACAAGAAAGTATTGAAGCAACAAAAAGAGGCTTTGAAGCAAGCTTTGGTGAAGGAAAACTGTATGACAGACAGACACAGGATGAGAAACATCTGAATCAGATAATAGAGGCACTGCATATCCTACCAAACAGCAGAATACTCGATCTTGGAACAGGTACAGGATATGTTTCTATGGAAATTGCCAGAAGATATCCGGAGGCTCATGTGATCGGACTGGATATCGTAGAAGAAGCTTTGAAGAGTATTCGTGCAAAGGCTTCTGATGAAAATTTAGACAATATTGAATTTGTATCTTATGATGGAAGTCATTTTCCCTTTGAACAGGAGACTTTTGATGTCATTGTAACCAGATATGCACTGCACCATTTTCCCGACATCACAAATACGTTTACAAAATTAGCTGGGTTATTAAAAAAGGGAGGACAATTCCTGATTGCAGACCCAACACCTAATGACAACGACCATTCACGTTTTGTAGATGCTTTTATGAAAATGAAACCTGATGGGCATATCAAGTATTATACAAAGGATGAATTCGAAGAGCTTGGAAATCAAACCGGTCTCACATTATCAGATTCCTTTCAATCAGAAATTACATTTCCACGTTTGAAAAGCACTGCAAATGGATATTCCACCATTATGCAGGAGCATGGTCAGGATATTATATCAGGATACCAGGTACATGAGACTCCCGATGGACAATATATTTATATTACACAGAAGGTATGGAATCTTTCATTTTTAAGGAGCTAGTTGAAATGTGTGAAGAATGTTATGTAGTTCAAAATAGAATCACCCCTTTGCTCAATCCTCTAGATTGCCTGCAGAATCATACACAATATATCTGTGGTACCTGTGGGCGCTGTATCTGTATTGAGCATGATCCTAAGAGGGGGCTGCAGAGATGGAATTTCCCATTTCAATCTTTGGGGATTGCGAAGCTATATCTGCGTGCGGCTGATGCAACGGTAAAGAAGCCATGTGGCATCTATGAGATTGAAAGCAGCAAAGGAAGAGTTTCTTACAAAATCTTTGCAAATGACGAAGACCTACAGCTCTTTCTAAAGAAAAACAAAGATAAATCCTGTAAACAGATGGCTCCTGTATTTATAACAAAAAAGTATATCGAATATCCACATACAGAAATCAGAAAGCTGACGGCTGATGAGGTTGAAAAATATATGATTGAGCAATCCCGTCAAATACAAAGGACTGTTAAAAAATGAAGATTACCATGCTTGGAACCGGTCATGCGACCGTAACAAAATGCTATAATACCTGTTTTATCATCGAAAATAGTGATCAATATCTGCTTGTAGATGGTGGCGGTGGAAATACTCTATTGCATCAGTTAGAAAAGGCAGATATTGATTGGAGAAATATACATCAAATCTTTATTACGCATAAGCATTTGGACCATATAGTAGGAATCATCTGGATGATACGTATGATTGCGCAGGGTATCAACCAAGGAAACTATCATGACGAGCTCTATATTTATGGGCATAATGAAGTGATTAATTTGTTGGATATTATGGCTGAAAATCTGGTTCAAAAGAAGGAATATGCGCAAATCGGGAAACGGATTCATCTGGTTCAGGTAACAGATTCCGAGACCAGACAGATCATCGGCACCTCTGTTACTTTTTTTGATATCCATTCCACTAAGGCAAAACAATTTGGCTTCTGTCTGGATATTGGGAATCATGAAAGGCTCACCTGCTGCGGAGATGAGCCATATAATGATTATGAATATCGTTATGTAGAAGGCAGCAAGTGGCTGCTGCATGAAGCATTTTGTCTTTCATCAGAAGCTGAGCTGTTCAAGCCTTATGAAAAACACCACTCTACCGTAAAGGATGCCTGTGAAATAGCCGCAAGTATGAACATTCCAAATCTGGTACTCTATCATACAGAGGATAAAAATATAGACCACCGAAGACAGCTGTACACAGCAGAAGGACAGACGGTATATCAGGGAAATATCCTTGTTCCGAATGACCTTGATATCATCACCCTCTAATGATTGTAACCCGTATAAATCGCTATTGCGTCCCTAAAGAAAGCCGTACATCCCGCACCAACTCTATCATAATAAGCTGTAAATCGAGGGTCTGCAACGTAACCTTCCGCTAGAGAAAAGTGTACTTCTTTTGAATAAGTACCTGGCTTCCACTGACTGCACAGCCACTCTTTATGCAGTTTACAGGCCTTTTGAACCTTCTCGCCTGCCGGATCCCCTTCGGGAAATGCTTCACTCAACAGAGTCAAGATCCTCTGTTCTAATTCTGATAAAGCATCCCACTCTTCCTGATTCATTTTCATGATTTTCTCATTTGCGGAATCGATTTGTTCATTTCCAAACCTCTTACGCAGTTCCTTTCCATATGTTTTTTCATTTTCTTCTATCAGCGTCTGTTTGAAGCCCTCGAATTTCTCCTGATCATTCATAACCTGTTCTCCCTTGATTGCTGAAATAGTCTTTTTTACATTCAAGATCATTTGTTCCATCATGCATTTTTTCTGGATTAATGCTTCTAACTGCGAAGTCAATGCTTTTTCCCGTTCAAAATCAGATGCATTCAATATATTTTTTATCTGATTCAAAGGAAACCCCAGCTCCCGATATAGTAAAATCTGCTGCAGTTTATCCACCTCTCCTGTTCCGTACACACGATATTGATTATCCTCATTTCTGGCAGGACAAAGTAAACCAATCTGATCGTAGTAATGAAGTGTTCTGACTGTCTGCCCTGATAACTCTGCCAGTTCGTTAACTGTGTATGCCATAAGCGCTCCTCTCCTAAACCATCGTCTTGATCTCCCAGAATTCAGGAACCGCATCCAGTATCTCCTGTGCCGGCAGAATCGTTGCATCTGTGATATCTGTTCCTGTCTTCTCCAGAAAATACTTTACCAAATGATATCCACACGCATATCCTGCACAGTACGGCATACCGGCCGGAATGTAATTCTGCAATAGCGCCAGTTCATCTCCATACATATACGCAGTAATATTATCAAAGCCCTGCACTAAAAGTGCGTCCTTCATCAATGGCTTTATGTAGTCATTCAATGTTTCTTCACTTGTTTTTGTAACCCACGGACCTACCTGATCATACCCGTACATGGTCGTCGCAAAATTCTCCGCTAACCCTTCACAGATAATATATTCTCCAAGCGTAATATCCTGACTCCATTTGATAAACTGAAATCTTACGTTGTGTGCTGCTTCATGTGACAATGCCACCGGCATTCTCGATAATGTATATGCAGAAGGAACAAGTGAACCGAAAATATATCCCGGAATTCCTCCATCTCCACTATAGTTGTCACACAGCTTACAATAAGGACTTTCCGGATCTCCCAGAGTAACCGTAAACAGGTACTCTCTGACCGGTAATTCAATGCCGTGCTCCTCGAAGCAGTGTAACGTCTTTTCAATTGATTCCTTACACTTCTTCCAGAAGGTCTGGTCTGACAGCAGATCAATCATTGGTTCACAGGACATATCAATACTTTTTGGCGTTAGATAACCCAGCATCCCGCTTGCCATCACAACATCATATCCGCCCTCCTGTTTTGCTTTCAGTGGACAATGATACATCTCCCACTTCTTCTCGAATGCTTTCATAAAGTCATAACGATATACATCTTCCTTTTTATCTGCAGGAGCCAGCATAATCTTTCTATAGGCTTCATCTGATCTGATTTCTTTTACAACAATTTGTTCCATAATAGAACCTCCTTTTGTACTTAGTATATACTATTACGTTACGTCATAGTCAATACATTTTTACAAAAAAAGAAATGACACTTAACTATATCGTGTCATTTCTCTCTATTAGACTGATTCAGGATGCGATAAGTGTCTCTATGAGCGTAACTGCATCTTCGCTATGTTCTGTCAATACACGAAGTCCCTTGGGATACTGTCCTATACTCTCAAGGTAAAACTTACCTTCGCCTTCCCCTTTTAGATTCAAATAACTCTGATCGCCTAATTCAATAAAAATATGACCCGAGCAATTGTTAACAGTACCTAAGAACTGTTTCATGTTGGGAATGTAGTTTAATGTCAGCTTCATAATTTTTACCTCCTTCTCCTAAAATGCATTTACATTGTTATCTTTCTATATTATAATTATACCGTCAGATTATAGGACATGTTATAAAATATACGCCAGATTCATAGGACATTTCCTTCAAAAATGGAGGTTTTTATTATGGCTGTTACAAGATGTAATGTAAGCATTAATAATATTCAGAAAGAGATGAAGGTACATGGTTCTCCTTCCTTTCCAATCGGTCTTTATTATGACTATCTTCCGACAGATGATGTTCCGTGGCATTGGCATGATCATCTAGAATTCGGCTATGTGTATAAAGGAACTGTTCATCTTGGTGTAAATTCAGACCAGAAGATCATTCATGAAGGAGAAGCTTACTTTATTAACAAGGAAATACTCCATTCCTGCTGGTGTGATAATGAAGAAACCTGTACAATTCATTCTATGGTTTTTAAATCAGAGCTTCTCGGATCACATGACAGTATCTTCTATCAGAACTATATTCAGCCACTAGTTGATAACAATGAATTACCCTATGTTACTATAACTGGGGATGAGAAATGGCAAAAGGATATCCTGGCCCTGTTTAACAGTGCCTGGGCTTCGGCTGCGAATGAGGAATTTGGGTTTGAATTTAACATTAGAAGTTGTATATCCAGTATTTTATTGTTGATTATCAGATACAAGTCCAAACAATCAAACGACTTTTCAGAAAAGACCTTACGAACAGAGCGTCGTATGAAGGTGATGTTAAAATATATCTCCGAAAACTATGTCAATGAAATAAGAGTCGAAGACATTGCAGGTAGTGCCATGATCAGTGAGAGCGAATGTCTGCGCTGTTTTCATGACAGTGTCGGTATCTCGCCGATTAAATATATCAGGCAGCTGCGCGTTCAAACTGCTGCAGAATTACTAATCAATTCTAACCGGCCAATCAATGACATTGCCGAACAATGCGGATTTCAGGATATGAGTTACTTTACAAAAAGCTTTCGCGAAATCAAAGGATCATCTCCTTCGGAATTCAGAAAGCTTTCGGTTAAGTCATGAATCAATATATGATATGAAATCTTCGAAACTGCCATGCTTGTAAATTGATATATCTGTATTTTTTCGGTTGATTATATGGTCTGTGATTAGAAAGACATCTAATCCGGCCGCCTGTCCGGCCTCTATATCTTCAATTACATCATTGCCAACCATCAGACACTCTTCAGGTCTGCAGCCTATATGGTCAAGAACTTCAAGATAATATTTCGGATTAGGCTTACAGTAATGTGAGTTCTCATAGGTTGTATAGTGTTCAAATTCTTCCGGTTCAAATCCTGCCCATCGGATTCTTGCCTCTGTTGCAATCGCCGGAAATAACGGATTCGTAGCCAAGACAACTCTTAATTCTTTTCTTTTGATCGTCTCTACAGCTTTTCTTGTTAAGGGATTGTCTTGGCAGACTACTCTTGCCTGATTAAACTCATTGCAATAGAACTGATCAAAAATTGGCTTATCCTGAAGACATTTTTCCCCTAAAGTATTCTTGAAGGTATTCCAGAAGGCTTCTTCATTTGTACATGTTCCATCATTCCTTACCATTCCCTCTGTTCCTGTCCACACTGCTTTCACTAAAGAGTCTTGCTCATATCCGTATGGTATCAGCTTCTTTGCTAGCAGACCAAAGTACACCTTTATAAATTCATCATTATCCATTGGTAATAATGTCGCATCCAAATCAAATAAAACTGTTGTAATCATCTCTTCTCCTTTTAAATAAAAATCCCCAAACCTGCACTGGAGCTAAGTTTGGAGAAATTCATGAAGAGGTGCCAACCAGATTTGAACTGGTG
>CAYRJT010000160.1:4412-6091 GCA_964424675.1 uncultured Lachnospiraceae bacterium | reverse complement strand
TTGCTCTGAGGCACCCGGCAGCAACAGTGTATGGCCTTCTGATATTCATTTCTATATCAATGAAACCTTTATTGGCATGTGGACAAGTCCCGGAGACTTTGGCAATGTAAAGGGGATCTTTACCCCTGACTGGCTGGATCTGAACTGGAATCAATACGGTCTGCTGAAGCTGCTCGTAATTAATAAAAAGGGAACCTTTATAGATGGTCTGCAGATCTCAGATGTCACCATCAAGGATTTTGATCTGGACTACAAGAGTACCATTAAGTTTAAAATGGCTGTTCCAGAGGGTGCAGAGCATGTCGGCGGACTTACGATTTTCGGAAAGAATTTTGGAAATTACAATCAGGATATTAATGTTCGTATTAACTACAGCCCGATTGTGGATGGGATTTCTTCAAAGTAGAAGGATTCGTCACAAAAATGGTAACCGTTTCCGGTTACCATTTTTGATATGGACATATTTGTTTTTTTGAGGCAGTTCTCAACTCTATGAAGCATCCGCAGGCTCCACAGAATCCCTCCCGCAGATAGCTGCATGCTCTGCAGACATTGAGTCTCTCCCTGATCAGCTGTGAGTCCGCTCTCAGTTCCGGCTCCATGCGGTCAATCAGTTCCCTTATCTTCTGTTGATATGCCTGTGGATCTATCTCCTGCAGCAGACAGTTCCGACATCTGTTTTCCACATTTTCTCCTGTCATTTTCGGTGTATGTAAGCCTCCTTACAATAAATCCTATCGTATATGAAGCGCCATCACACTGCAGGCGGGTATCGTAAATACTGCCTTGTTTCCTGTTATTTTGATCTGATCAAATACCTGTTCCTGTATTTTCTCTGGCTCTTCAAATGTATTATACGCATTCATCGCACCTGTTACAATACCTGCCGTGATCTTCTGGATAGATTTCTCTGTTAAGACCAGCTCGATCTCCTCTGCCTCTGACACAGACAGATTGTTCAGAGTCACATGGATCGTTCCGTCTGAGCTGACAGATACAGACTCCTGCAGGTTCGGAACCTTGAACTCAGCTTCCTTCCCGATTTCCTTTGTCCCTGCAATATAGCTTTCCAACAGGTCAGCATCCTGATGATCCCTGTACATATGAAATACATGATACGTCGGGGTCAGTACCATCTTCTCACCCTCTGTCAGGATCACTGACTGCAATACATTGACCATCTGTGCAATATTTGCCATCTTGACCCTGTCGCAGTGCTGATTGAAAATATTCAGACTGAGTCCGGCTATCAGTGCATCTCTCATCGTATTCTGCTGATACAGGAAGCCTGGATTTGTACCGGGCTCTACAGTATACCAGCCGCCCCATTCATCTACGATCATTCCGATCTTTTTCTCCGGATCATACTGATCCATGATTGCACCATGTTTTTCGATCAGCTCCTCTATATAGAGCGCCTTTGATAATGTCTTGTACCAGGCGGCATCATCGAATTCTGTCGCACTGCCCTTGATCTCCCAGCCCTCCGGATGTACATAGTAATGGAGTGACAATCCGTCCATCAAACCGTGAATTTGCTCCGGAACATTATCAAACGCTTTCTTTAAAACCTCTTCTGTCCAATAATAGTCTGCGACATTGGCTCCTCCGCAAATCTTGCTGATTGGTTTTTGATCATCATAGGTTCTGACATAGGTCTGATATCTGCGATAGTTATC
>CAYRJT010000160.1:0-4312 GCA_964424675.1 uncultured Lachnospiraceae bacterium | reverse complement strand
CTCGAAAAATTCATGTGTTCCAAAACTGTTATCCTCTACCACACCGCCCCAATGGGTATTAATCATTTTCTTACGTTTTTCTTTCGGACCGATACCATCCTTCCAGTGATACTCATCCGCAAAGCATCCTCCCGGCCAGCGCAGTACCGGTATTTTCATCTCCTTTAATGCTTCTACGACATCTGTACGCATTCCGTTTTGATTCGGAATCACAGAATTCTCACCGACATACAGCCCTTCATAGATGCATCTGCCAAGGTGCTCTGAAAAATGTCCATATAACTCGGGATTGATGTGACCTTTTTTGTGATTTTCATTGATATAAAGCTTTGCCATACTGCTACCTGCCTTTCGTGAAATAAGTTACCTGTAATGTACACCCCATAAAGTTTCATTTTGGTCTGATGCACCTGTAAAGCACATCACCTGATTGCCTGCCTCGTCTGTCATTTCAACCATAACACCCCTGAATATTTCATCCTTGATCGTTACTGTCACATATGGTGTTCCAGTCTCGACCTCATAAGAACCAATCTGTACCTTTTCATCTTTGTCATCCGAATACACTGTACCATCTGAGTAAAATGCGCAGCATTTGGTTGGAGAAATCTTGGCACTGATCTCTGTACCATGATTCACTACGTAATAAGTGCCCGCTAGATCGGCTGCCGTATAACCATCCTCCTTCAAGGTCTCACCAGATACGGCAAATGGTGCTGCCACCAGCCAGCCGTCCTGATTGGCAAAGAGCTGATGTACTCTCGGCTGATGATATTCCTTACCATCATCAAAGCGCTGATGGTATACCACATACATCTTTCCATCCTGATCTATAAAAGCTGAATTGTGACCGGGTGCCATGTATGCCTTCTCCAGACTTGGAAACTGGTAGTTCCCCATCATTTTTAAGCCATACTCTTTGTTATACTCTGGGTTTGCCGAATCAACCATCGTACAGGTCTGTCCTTTTGTATCTGTATATGGACCCTCTACATCCCTCGAGCGAAATTGCCGGATCTGATAGCCGCCATTACTGGTCAGACTCCCGCAAGACACAAACAGGTAGTAGTAATCTGTTGTCTCATCATAGAGTATATATGGACCTTCTATTGATTGGTGATAGCCTCCCACCAGTCGCCTGCCATAGTAGGGATCAACCTGATTTTCCTCATCCTTTTCCGGATGAATCGGATATCCTGTCTCTTCATCAATCTCTAACAGGAAGATACCGCCTGACCACGATCCGTAGGTCATCCACATCCGGCCGTCCTTATCATAAAATACTGTCGGATCAATACAATTCGGCCAGTATTGATTATTAAAGCCCAGTCCAGACTTTGTATAAGTATCCAATTCGCTCTTATCCACATAATCCAGGAAATTTGTCTGCTTCAGATTGCTTCTGATGAATCCTGAGTATAGGAAAGTATCCTGATATTCATATGGTCCTTCTATATTGTCTGCAGTCGCAAAACACAGGTTAGACATGATATAGGTCGATGTCGTGCAAAAATACATCACGTACTTTCCCATTGCTTTGTTGTAGATCACATCCGGTGCCCATACACTGTACCAGCCATCACTGTTTTTGCCTACATATGAAAATGCAGGGTACTCGTCTCCTGTAAACAGATTGGAGAACAACGGATTGCGTCCGCCTACCCCGTCAGCAAAGGATTTCCAGTCTCTTAAATCCATTGATCTTGCTGCTGCCATATGAGAACCAAAGATATAGTAGGAACCGTCTTCACCGGTTATGATGGATGGATCATGTACACTTGCGCCCCCCGCTAATGTTCCGATCTTGATACTGTCGATCGAAGGCTCGTGAAAGGCCTCATCTGGTGCCGCCTTCATGTCTACAGCCGCCTTTTCATTGCTTACCACTGCATTGTCTGCATTTGACTGTACAGTTTGCGTAGCCTCAGAACATCCGCATAGAGCACCTATTATCAATAGCATTGCTAACCCAAGTCCTTTACCATACTGAATTTTCATGCTGGTCTCCCTGTTTATGCGTCATAATCAAACACTGGTCTGCCGTCTTTACTCCATCGGATCTTCATCAGCATTGTGTGTCGGTTTGGATTATATAGTGGTTCCCCTATAATAACAAACTCTGTCCTTGCATGATAGACCATAATATCATTCCCATCTTCATCCTTTGTAAAGGAGTTATGTCCCGGACCATAGATCCCTCTGTCTGCATCACTGGAAAGAACCGGATAGCGTTCCTTCTCCCATGAACGGGGATCCAGCAGATCCGCATCTTCATTGACACTCAGCATCCCGATACAGTAGTGTACACCTGTATTGCTGGCTGAATAGGTCAAAAACAATCTGTCATTGTGCCGGATCACTCCTGGTGCCTCATTCACCCATAATACTCTGCGTTCCCAGTCATAGTCTGGTGTTGTCAAAAGCACCTGTACCGTTTTGAGCTTATTGGGTGTCTCCAGCTCGCCAATGTACAGATTAGAAATCTGACTGCCTACACCGACCTTTTCCGCCCATACATAGTATCTCCTGCCCCGATTTTCAAAGACAGTTCCATCCAGAGAAAAATTCTCAAAAGAAAACTCGTCATCAACGGCTTTCTGCATCTTTCCTAACTCCGTCCACTTTCCGGTCAAAGGATCCACATCTGCACATTCCAGTACATACGGCCGCAGGCTCCATACATCATCCACATCACTGGCTGCAAAATAGATGTACCATTTTCCATCCAGATAATGCAGCTCCGGTGCCCAGACATGCTTGCTCATAATACCGCATTCATGTTTATGCCAGATCTCTTTCTCCTCAGCAGTCTGCAGACCCTCAAGTGTATCCGAGCTTCTGAGAACAATACTGTCATATGCCGGAACAGATGCCGTGAAATAATAGGTTCCGTCGATATGACGGTATACGTATGGATCTGCTCTTTGCATGATCCAGGGTTCATTATAGTGTAATTGATGCTCTTCTCCCATATGCTTCTCCATCGAAAATAACTTTGTAGTTATCTAAAGTAATTTAATATATACTAAATTATATATGGTATTTTCTGATTATGCAAGTCCTTTTTCAATAAACTGATGATTCCTGTAAATACGCATAAAAATACACCGCCCGTACATTTTCACACATCTGTACGAACGGTGTATTTTACAATTATCTAAAGATTAGTTCTTTTTACGTTTTGATAAAAGATCGAAAGTAACGGCACCCAGAAGAACAATACCCTTGACAACCTTCTGTACATCTGTGGTCCAGCCGATCAGGGACATACCATTGTTCAGGATACCCATGATGAAAGCTCCGACAACTGCTCCTACGATCGTACCAACACCACCGGCTGCTGCAGCACCACCAATGTAGCAGGAACCAATGGCATCAAGCTCGAAACCGTCACCGGCCTTTGGCGTAGCAGATGCATTACGTGCTGACAGTACAATACCTGCAATCGCAGCGAGGATACCCATGTTTGCATATACCCAGAAGAATACCTTCTTTGTATTGATACCGGAGAGTCTGGCTGCCTTGGCATTGCCACCCAGTGCATATACCTGACGTCCTGCCACGGTCTTGCTGGTGATGAAATGATAAATTGCAACCAGTACAAACATAATCACCAATACTACAGGAATACCATTATACTGAGCCAGCTTCAGGAAGAAGAACCATACGATGAAGAGTATAATTGCATTTTTCAATACGAGCTGCCATAAAGGACTTGTATGAAAACCATATTTTTTCTTGGTCTTGACATCCTTCATTTCTGACAGGATCAACAGTATAGTTGCTACGATCGCAATGATGACTGCAACCAGATCCAGTGTTCCTGCTCCAAACGGTACCTTGATGGTAGGTAGGAATCCCGCTCCCACTTTCACGTAATTGTCCGGGAGTGGACCTTTGGTCTGAGCCTTCAGTATGGTATAAGTAAGGCCTCGACCCATTAACATTGTAGCAAGTGTAACAACAAAGGGCGGGATTCCAAGGTAGGCTATAAAAAAGCCTGCAAAAACGCCTGACACGGCACCTATCAACAATGCTACGATAAATGCTGCCCATACAGGAGCACCGAAATCTACTACCAGAATAGCGGATGATGCACCACACAGGGCTACAACAGAGCCGACACCCAGATCGACATTACCGGTTAATACACATAGCAGCATACCGGTTGCCAGTATAACAACATACCCATTCTGCATAACCAGGTTGTTGATATTAACAGGGGTTGCATTTGCACCTTTTGATAATATAAAAAACAGAATAAAAATTGCAATCAATGCGAGAAACATTCCATATTGCTTCAAATCAATAT
>CAYRJT010000159.1:1130-6125 GCA_964424675.1 uncultured Lachnospiraceae bacterium | reverse complement strand
TGCTGAAGTACGAGATCGGCGGCATCATAGATCATATGCTGAATGAAAGACTGCTGGGGGTTCTTTCGACGAAAGAGAATGTCAATCTGGAGACACTGGGCTTTGAAAGCAGCGGAGTCAGCAGGTATCAGGCCATCATTACGCCGATTGATATCGCAGGAGAACGTCTTGGAACTTTATTTATCTATAAGGTTCAGGAACAGTACACAATTGACGATATTATATTGTGTGAGTATGGTGCAACGGTTGTAGGACTGGAGATGCTGCGTGCTGTGAATGAGGAGAGCGCAGAGGAGACCAGAAAGCTGCAGGTGGTTAAGTCAGCAATCAGTACATTATCGTTTTCAGAGATGGAAGCCATCACTCATATATTTGATGAACTGGACGGCAATGAGGGAATCCTTGTGGCGAGCAAGATTGCAGACAGAGTCGGCATTACACGTTCAGTCATTGTAAATGCGCTCAGAAAATTTGAAAGTGCCGGCGTGATTGAATCCAGATCTTCCGGGATGAAGGGCACATATATCAAGGTTTTAAATCCGGTTATTTTTGATGAGATTGAAACGATGAAGCGCAGCAAGAACTGAAGTTCATAGTGCGTCTTTGTAAATGGATTTATAAAGTATGTAAAGGGATTTATCTGCGGGTCATGCCAGACCTGTGGTAAGTCCCTTTTTATATGACAGGGAAGCACTTTAGCTATCTAAAATGTTTTACTTGGCTTTTTGAGAAATATGGGTTTTCATGCTTTTGGGAAATATGGGTTTTCATGCTTTTGAGAAACATGGTTTTTTCATGTTTTTGGACAATAGACGGGAGAATTGCTTGTATACATTCCAAAATGGAAGCAATGACAAGCTGGTTTCATTGAAATTGGACAATATTCCTGCTCAAATGCATATAGAATTCCAAAGAAAGCCTGATACACTTCAATCTTTGGAATAAAAAGCTTGTTAGCAAGAACGCATTGTCCAAATTAGCGATTCGACAGCTATATAATGCATGTGATTGGAATTTTAGTCATGAAATATAGATGTCATTGTCCAAAATAGACGGTGAGTGAGCAGAGGCAATGAATAAGCAGAGACGGTGAGTGAGCAGAGGCAATGAATGAGCAGAGACGCTGAGTGAGCAAGCAGGCAGGAAAGAAAGAAAAGCAAGCAGGAAAGAAAGCAAGCAGGAAAGAAAGCAAGCAGGCAGGAAAGTAAGGAGGGCAGAAAGGAGTTGGTAGACATAACATCGACATGTTGTGCTGAAGAATGCAAAATCCACAAGATAAAGTGGTTTTTTTGAAAAAGTCCTTGTGTTTTTCTACAAATAATTTATAATATAGTAAGGTAGGTGAGCGTATATGATTAATTCTGATATTTATGATTATGTGAATGTTCTCGATCAGGCAGCAGATGCAGCATGGCTGCGTAATGAAGCAATTTCCAACAACATTGCCAATGCGGATACTCCCGGCTATAAGAGGCAGGATGTCTCTTTTGAAGAGGAACTGAAGCATGCACTCAAGGCGAACAAGTATGAAAGCCTCGATCAAAAGGTTGGTGATATCAACCTCAAGCATATTGAGGGCAGGGTATATACAGATTCCGCCAACTACTCCTACAGACTGGACGGCAACAACGTAGATATAGATAACGAAAACGTAGAACTGGCTTCCAACCAGATCAAGTACAATGCCATGATTCAAAGCATCAGCGGCAAATTCACCGATCTGCAAAGAGTCATGAAATAGTCGGATTTATAAACTCTTTTCATCTACAAAGGAGGATATCACATGAGTATATTCAAGAGTTTCGGTGTCAACGCCTCCGGCATGACATCTGAGCGTTACAGAATGGACATCATTTCGCAGAATGTTGCGAATGCCAATACAACCAGAACAGCTGACGGTACACCCTATCGCCGCAAAATTGTCACGTTTCAGGAAAAAGACGGCAATCCCACCCAGTTCGGAACGATTTATGCCAGAGCGACAGGACAGGATGTCGGAGACGGTGTCAAGGTCGGCGGTGTATATGAGGATGAAGTCAATGAGATGACAAAGGTCTATGATCCTGCTCATCCGGATGCCGATGATGACGGATATGTCTGGTATCCGAATGTCAATATCGTGACAGAGATGGCCAACATGATCGATTCATCACGTGCATACGAAGCCAATGCAACAGCATTTACAGCCAGCAAATCCATGGCTGTCAAGGGTCTGGACATCGGACAGGTATAGGCTCAGAGTTGATTTTTATGTAATTGTTTAGGGAGGATTAAGGGATGGATATATCTGCATTATACAACGTCAGTTCATCTGCGATTGCGAATGCGGCAACAAACGCATCTACCAGCAAGACTGTTACAGATGAGAGCTTTGGGTCGATGCTAGACTCTGCTATGAGTAATATTTCTGATACAAACAGTCTGATGAAGGATGCGGAAGAAGAGCAGATCAAGTTTGCACTCGGATTATCAGAGAACACCCACGATCTGTCAATTGCCGCAGCAAAAGCATCTACAGCGCTGCAATACACAGTAGCGCTCCGCGACAAATTCATTGAAGCCTACAAAGAAATCATGCAGATACAGATGTAATCTGCGTTTCTCATCTATGATGAGAAACACAGATCTAAGGAAAAATCGTAGATTTTTCCGCCCAACGTTCGTTAATAAGTTAATAAATAGAAACCGGGAGCATAACCTATGCTGGACAGACTAAGGGAGATTCCACAGAAACTATTAGAATGGTGGAATAAATTCAACGCAAAACAGAAAACGATTATTATTTCCGTGGTTGTGGGTGTCGCTTTGACACTCGCAATTTTAGCGACTATATTAACCAGACCGCAGTACGAGACATTGATTACCTGTGAAACGACAAAAGAAGCAGCAGCAATTACAGAACTGCTGACGAGCAATGATACAGCCTATCAGACCACAGATGACGGACTGATCATCTCTGTCCTGAAACAGGATATTTCCAAAGCAACACTGCTGCTGGGCGCAAATGGATATCCGGCTGACAGCTATGATATCGAAACAGCACTGGCAGGGGGATTTTCCACCACAGAGTCCGACAAGACAAAGCGGTACAAGCTGTACATGGAATCCCTGATGGAAACACAGCTGGAAACACAGGATGCTGTCAAAAAGGCATATGTTACGTTTTCACTGCCTGATAATGACGGAACACTGTTAGCCAAGGAAGAAGAGGCCTATGCCAGCGTCATGCTGGAGCTGAACGAAGAACTGCCCGTGGGCGTGGCAGACAATCTGGCATGGTCAGTAGCAACGGCACTTGGCAATAAAACAAGAGATAATATTACGATTATAGATACAAACGGTAATTTACTGTTCTCCGGTGCAAGTGCGGCAGAAGCCAATACTTCTTCCGTCAATGCGTCTAATCAGATCGCACTCAAGACAGAGGCGGAGAGACTGGTCAAGCAGGAGGTCATACAGGTACTGCTCGGAACCAATCTGTTTGAGGATGTCAAGGTGGCTCCGAATCTGGTTCTGGACTTTTCAGCAACGAACAGAACCAATCACAACTATACCCCTGCAGAAGGACAGAGCCAGGGAGTACTGTCACATGAAGATACCTATGCGGCAGAGGGCGCAGGCGATTCCGGGGGAGTTCCGGGCACCGATACCAATACAGAGGAGACTTATGTGATTCCGGATAATGCAAACAGTAACTATTCTGTTACAGAGGAATCACGTGATTACCTGCCAAATGAAGAGATCATTGATACGACCATTCCGCCGGGATCTATTCAGTATAATCAGTCATCGATTGCTGTTACGGCATCTCATTATGTGATTTACGCTGAGGAAGAGCTAAGGGCTCAGGGACTGTTAGACGGCATCACATTTCAGGAGTTTGTGGCAGCCAACAGTGATAAGGTGAGAAGAGATGCAGATGCAGACTTGTTGACTCTGGTTTCCAATGCAACAGGTATTCCGGCAGACAGCATTACATTGATTGCATACGATGTACCGATCTTCCAGGAACGTGAATCGACTGCGATGAGCGTGACAGATATTCTGCAGATCGTACTGATCGTACTGATTCTCGGACTGCTTGGTTTTGTAGTCTTCTCCGGTATGCGAAGTGAAAAGAAGGAAGAAGTACCCCAGGAAGAAGAGCTGTCGGTTGAGACACTGCTGACTTCTACACAGGAGCATACAAATGTAGAGGATATTGATATAGAATCAAAATCTGAAACCAGATTGATGATAGAGAAATTTGTGGATGAAAATCCAGATGCTGTTGCAGCACTACTTCGCAACTGGCTGAATGAGGAATGGGGGTAAATCATATATGGCTCGCCCGGTTACAAGCAGTGCAGGAATTACAGGTGTACAGAAGGCTGCAATATTATTGATTGCGCTCGGTCCTGAACGTTCTGCGACGATTTTTAAACACCTCAAGGAAGAGGAAATAGAAGAATTGACACTGGAGATTGCAAATACACGCAGTGTGACTCCACAGCTGAAGGAAGCAGTGATCAATGAATTCTACGAAGTATGCCTGGCACAGCAGTATATTGCTGAGGGTGGTATCGGCTATGCGAAGGAACTTCTGGAAAAAGCACTTGGTGCAGACAAAGCACTGGATGTGATTGGCAAGCTGACCGCGTCATTACAGGTCAAACCATTTGAATTCGTACGCAAGACAGAGGCTTCACAGCTCTTTAACTTCATACAGGATGAGCACCCGCAGACGATCGCCCTGATCCTGGCCTATCTGAATCCGGGACAGGCTGCGATGATCGTTTCAGCACTGCCGCCTGACAGACAGGCAGATGTAGCGAAACGTGTGGCTATGATGGACAGAACTTCACCTGAGGTCATCAAAGAGGTAGAGAAGGTACTGGAATCTAAGCTGTCATCACTGGTCAATCAGGATTACACCATCATTGGCGGTGTCGATGCTGTGGTTGAGATCCTCAATACAGTTGACCGCAGCACTGAGAAGCATATTATGGAAACACT
>CAYRJT010000159.1:0-1120 GCA_964424675.1 uncultured Lachnospiraceae bacterium | reverse complement strand
ACACTTGAAATTGATGAGCCGGAGTTAGCAGACGAGATCAGAAAGAAGATGTTTGTATTCGAGGATATCCTGCTTCTGGACGACAGAGCCATCCAGCGTGTGCTGCGTGATGTGGACAACACAGATCTGGCTATGGCATTAAAGTCTGCAAATGAGCAGGTACAGACGGCAGTATTTAATAATCTGAGTAAACGTCTGGCAGTTATGATCAAGGAAGATATGGAATTTATGGGACCTGTCCGTATGAAGGATGTTGAGGAAGCACAGCAGAAGATCGTGAATACAATCAGACGTCTTGAGGATTCGGCAGAGATTGTTATCTCCAGAGGCGGAGGTGACGAGATCGTTGTCTAGTAATCTGTTAAAAGCAAATTATGTTTCCAAGGAGGGACAGAACACCAGAGTCATAGACTCCAATAAACTGATTGAAGAACGTATCCAGCAGCTGGCTGCAGTGATAGAAGAAACTCCGGAAGAAAACTTTGAGACAGAATTTGCAGAAGGACTGGACGCATCTCAGGTAGAGAGACTGCTCGCGGATGGCGAGATTACAGAAGCTGAAGCAGCAGCGGTCATGCACCCCGTAGTGCAGGTTGATACGGCAGCAATCGAACAGGAAGCAAGAGACCGGGCTGAGGAGATCGTGAATCAGGCTAAGGATGAGGCAAAACAGATCGTAGATGATGCGATAGCCGAGTCGAATGCAACCTATCAGAAGGCGGCAGAGGACGGATATTCAGAGGGCTATAACAAAGGCTATACGGAGGGACTGCAGAAGAACGCAGCCATGGAAAGACAGCTGCATGAGCAGCAGATCCAGATGGAAGCGGAGTATGAGAAGCAGCTGGAAGAGCTGGAGCCGATGTTTGTCGATAAACTGACGGATATTTATGAGCATGTATTCCATGTACAGTTTGCTGAAAATAAGGATGTTGTGTTTCATCTGATTCAGGATGCTGTACGTAAGATAGAGAGCAGTAAGGATTTTATCATTCACGTATCAAAAGAAGATTACGGATATGTCAGCATGCAGAAGAAGGCTTTGCTTGCCGGAATCGCACATGCGGCAAATGTGGAGATCATTGAGGATGTAACGCTAAATGAGGGTGAATGCCTGATC
>CAYRJT010000158.1:0-6130 GCA_964424675.1 uncultured Lachnospiraceae bacterium | reverse complement strand
ACGATATCACACAGGGTCTTCCCCGTGTCGAGGAGTTATTTGAGGCAAGAAAGCCCAAGGGACTTGCAATTATTTCAGAGTTTGCCGGTGTGGCAACTATTAAGGATACAAAGAAGAAGCGTGAGGTTACCGTATCGAATGAAGAGACGGGAGACAGTAAGACATATCTGATTCCTTATGGTTCAAGAACCAAGATTACTGACGGACAGGTACTGGAAGCCGGCGATGAGCTGACTGACGGTAGTGTAAACCCGCATGATATCCTGAAGATCAAGGGCGTCAGAGCCGTTCAGGATTATATGATCCGTGAGGTTCAGAGAGTTTACCGTCTGCAGGGTGTTGAAATCAATGATAAGCATATTGAGGTGATTGTACGTCAGATGCTGAAGAAGGTTCGTATCGAGGATAATGGTGGCGCAGATCTGCTTCCAGGTACATTGATCGATAATCTGGATTATGAGGATATCAATGAAGCACTGCTCGCAGAGGGCAAGGAGCCGGCAGAAGGCAAGCAGGTACTGCTTGGAATCACAAAGGCCTCTCTGGCAACGAATTCGTTCCTGTCAGCCGCATCCTTCCAGGAGACAACAAAGGTACTGACCGAGGCTGCTATCAAGGGCAAGGTAGATCCGCTGATCGGACTGAAGGAAAATGTTATCATTGGTAAGCTGATTCCGGCAGGTACCGGTATGAAGCGTTATCGTAACGTACAGCTGGATACCGGCGAAGAGTTATTTGCACCGGAAGAAATCGAAGAGCTTGGAGAGAATGATACGATTGTTCTTGATGATGAGGATTTTGATTTAGATGCAGAGCTGGAATTAGATGCTGAGGAAATGGTAACAGTAGAAGAGTAAGAAAAGAACATTAGATATAAAGAGAAGCTCCGTGGTGATTAACCGCGGAGCTTTTTCTGTAACATATCAGGATTGGTTGCATAGGTCATCGCACTCTTCTCGGATATGATACCATTCTGATACAAATGCAGCAGGCTGGTATCCATGGCAAGCATATTGCTGTCAGCCGATGAGGAGTAGATCATGCCGTCAATCTGATGGATCTTGGACTCGCGAATCATATTTCGGATTGCCGGTGTGATTGTCATGATTTCAAAGGCAGGTACCACACGTCCGTCTTCGGCGGGGATCAACTGCTGCGATACGACTGCCTGTAGTACCATGGACAACTGGATCGCAATCTGATGCTGTTGATTTGGTGGAAAGGCATCTATGATACGGTCAATGGTATTGGCGGCACCAATTGTGTGGAGAGTGGACAGGATTAAATGCCCGGTTTCTGCAGCTGTCATGGCTACGTTCATGGTTTCGTAATCCCGCATTTCACCCAGTAGTATGACATCCGGACTTTGACGCAGGGATGCCCGCAGGGCGGTCAGATAACTTTCTGTATCGGTATTGACCTCACGCTGACTGACAATGCTCATTTTATGCATATGCAGGTATTCCAGAGGATCCTCAAGTGTGATAATATGCGCTTCACGTCGGGAATTGATCGCATCAATCATACATGCCAACGTAGTTGATTTGCCGCTGCCGGCCGGTCCTGTGACTAAAACCATGCCCTTTTGCCGGTTAACCAGCTCAATGATAGTATCAGGAATGCCGATGTCTGAGGGCTGTGGAACCGTATATGTGATCACTCGGATCACAGCGGAGAGAGATCCTCTTTGTTTGAACGTATTGGCACGGTATCTTGCGACACCGGCAATTGCAAAGGAAAAATCATCGTCACCGGTCTGATAGAAGCGATCCATGTCGCGTTCCTCTGCCAGCAGATAAATATGAGTGATGAACTCTGCTGTCATCTGTGGCGTTAATTTGTATTCATCATAGGTATGCATCTTGCCCTGCAGCTTGAAGGTAAGCGGCAGCCCTGCGATGACAAAGATATCAGATGCCCCTGTCTGTGTGATTCTTGCAAGTATTTCTCTGATTTCCATCTATGATCCTCCTGAGGTTATTCGTCTAAAACGGGATTTGTAAAGTCAAGCGTATTATCTGGCTGCCAGTCTACTGTGGAGAAGGTTCGCCATGTAACGATATGATACAGGGCACAGTCCTGTTCTGTTGGATAATGAACCTCCAGTTCTACATAGAGATTCTGTGTATCTGAAATTGCCATGGTGTAGCTGATAATGGCGGGTGAAACAGTCGTGTCTATTGTAAAAGCATCATTATCGTAAAATAATCCATCAAGTGACTGCTCAAATTCCTCACGGCTGCCGCATGTTTTGTATTGCTTGGACAGAAGTCCCTCTACATTTGCCATATAATATGCTGATTTTGTGTCTGCCGCATAGTAGTCTGTTGTGCGGGAGGCCATTTTACAGCTCAGCAAATAATCCGACCTTGCACTCAGAAATGAGAGAGATGCAAAGGTCACGAGACTGAGCAGTATGAAGATGACCAGTATAGAGGAGGTACCGATGTGGACTCCCTTAGCCCGTTTTTTTTCTGTCATAATATTCTTATCCTTTTAGCATGTATGCAATTGGCTTTATTAATCGGCACTGAGTGGTGTATTAATATATTTGGTGGCTGTCAGTTCATAGATGATTTCCCTGGTCTCCAGCTGCAGTACACGGGTGTGTATGATCTGAAAGGCATTCGTCGGAGAGAGTGTGACCTCTACGACATAACAAGCCTCAGCCGCTGGACATTTTTGATAATCACCGTCATAGTACTGTTCCAGGATCTGATTACTGATGCGTTCTGCATCCGGAAATAAAACGCTGATGGACTCTATCGAGCCATCTGTACCCCGCATGGCCTCAGCATAGCTCTGGGATATGGCAACGGCCATATTTAATTCCTCGGCCTGCCTACTTAGGATGTGTGCCTGCGCAAAGAGTTGGACACATATAGCACTTGCAGCAGAGAAAAACAGTAGTGTTACGATCATTTCCATTAGAAACAATGAGGATTTTGATTTGCTTCGGTCAATGGTCATAGTGCACTCACCTCCCGATTCTCGCTATAGACAGATACATAGAAGGAGACTGATGCTCCGTCAGCGTCTGTGATCCTGAAGCTGTACAGTGCATCGTTCACACGCTGCATTTCAAAATCTGTAACCGCGATAATATCCTGTCCCTCTGTTAGAGAAGGGGTATAAAAGTCATCTACCGTCAATTCCTTTAAATAGCCATTGTCATAGTAGAGATATGTATCATATGAGGTATCGCCATACTTCTGTGACAGGCACAGTACCTGATGTCCTTCGATTTCCGTGATTGATACAGAGCCGTCTTCATCGTGCTGACGGATTTTCTCTGTCACATAGGCCAGAGAGGTACGGGTGGAAAATCCTTTTTCAGCCTGAGCGACTGTATTTTGATAAACGTGTGCACCAAGCACAACAATCAAAAGTGCTGATACGATAAAAGCACCAAAGAGCGTCAGGATAAATAAAATATCAACTGTGTGTCTGCCTGTACGTCTGATATTCATAGCTGATTCCTTTCAATAACAGTAAAATGAGGCATCAGGTTGGAACCGATGACTTGATAGTCTATCATGAACTGGTCTGTATCATATGTGAGACCGTAGTTTTGCTCGATGTAGTCCAGCGTAGGAGGATAGACCCCCTCTACTGCATAACAGTGTACGATATCCCGTTCCAGCGCATTTTCCAGATTGCGTTTTTCTTCACCGGCGGCAGTACCGGAAATAGCAGAGATACCGTACAGGAACAAAGCCAGTATCACAATAAAGGTAATGACAGGCAGACTGACGGAATCCAGTATTCTTTTCTTCAGACCAGGTCTTTCAAAACGATTCATGAAAAACTCCTTTACATGCCGCTGATGACTGCCATAAGCGGTAGCATCACAGATAACAGAATCATACATACAATAATAGAAAGGATAATGACCAGTGTGGGCTCCAGTATGGAAATGAGATGACTCATTCTGGTATCAACCTCTTCCTCGTACCCGGAGGCTATCTTGGACATTACGTGTTCTACGGAACCGGTCTTGTATCCGATCGTGATCATACGGGAATACAGGCTGGAGAAAATACCGACCTTGACGAGTGCCTCAGCAAATCCGGTACCCTCGGATATATAGGTGCGGCAGCTGTTGATTTTCTTCTGCATAACAGAATTGTCTACGAGACGGCTGACCATTTCCAGACTTTGATCAGTATCCAGACCACTGCTCAGGGTCAATGCCATACCACTTGCAAAACGGCCGGATGCAATCTTGTCGTAGATCGGTCGTGTGAAAATGGACTTGGCACAAAAGATGCCCCACAGCTTCTGCCCTGCAGGGGTTTTGGACAGGAAGAAATAAAACAGAACGAACATGGCTATGATTACGATAAATACGAGAGCATAGTTGCTGATGGTCGTGCCGAGATTGAGCAGGGTTCTTGAAAAGCCGGTCATTTCAGTGCCAAGCTGTTGAAATACCTGGCTAAAAATAGGAAGAATTTTAATAATCAGGATGAGAATGACCACTGTCATCATACCGATGATTACAAAAGGGTAAGTGACAGCACTTTTGATGTTTTCAGCAATATTTTCTTCACGTTCATAATAATCTGAAAGAGAACGCATGACCTCCTCCAGCCGGCCGGACTGTTCACCAATCTCGATCATGTCCAACGCATACTTGGGAAATACCCCTGCGGCTGAGATGCTGGTATGAAAGCTCTGGCCGTCATCCACCTGTTCGGCAATCCTGCCCAGAATTTCCTGTCCTTCGGCAGATGTGGTATCCTCCAGCATAATCGATATGCCTTCCATAGGGGAAATACCTGCGTTCAGGATCATGGCAATCTGATCAAAAAAAGATGATAACTCTCTGTTGGTTAACATTTTTGGCATAGTCTTATCTCCTCGTCCTCGGGAATCAATAAAAGTTCTGACTGTATTAATAAACATACTCGGTGACGTAGTTTGTGCCGTCACCGATGAATTTCTTGAGCGCTTTTTCACTGCTGCTGGCAGCAAAGGTCGGATCCATCAGCGTCCAGCTCTTGCCGTCAAATTCTATGATACCATTGACCCACCCGATGTCTGTAATATAAGTGCTGATCCAGGCATGGTAGCTGTCACCGGCGTAACCGATCTCCAACCGTGTAGGGATACGCTGAGAACGGAGCATGGATGCCATAACTGCAGCATAATCAAAGCAGATGCCCTTTCCTGCGGCGAGAGTTTCGTCGACATTTGGGAGGTAACCCTTCTGTACATTCTTAGCTTTATCATGGTCATAAGAAATGTGTGAAATAACATAATTATATATACTGCCGACAGCATCCAGATCTGTTGTAGATTCAGCAGTCAGATCTGCAGCAAGTGCGACGGCTTTTGTAGAACGATCGAAATTTACATATTGGTTCGGGTATAGATACGGATGAAATTCATTTGTAATGACGGCTTCGATTTCCTTGGATAGTGCCATAGAATATTTGCCGTCGGCTACGTGCTCATATATTGCGACTGTGTATGTACCATTTCCTGAAGTCAGAGGAAATACTTCATATCCGTTACCATGGAGATCATAGGAATAGGTAATGTTATTGCTGCCGGTAATCAGGAGCTTGACCTTCGGATTCGAGCCGGTATAGTCAGCCATAATATAGCCGTCTGCGGTCTGCGATGCATCTATTACAGCGGTCTCAGTAGAATTACTGTATATAATGGTTCCCGTTGCCTGGGGAATCAGTACGACCGGCGTATTGTCCCTGACGGAGCTCTTGGCGCTTTTACCAGAAGCAGGTTTGGGCGCGGAGGCCTCTGGTATGGCTACTTCAGTGATAACAGGGCTTTTAGCAGAATCCTGCGTTGCCGTATCACTTGTCAAATCCGGTAATGATGTACGTGAACAGCCTGCAATGGGTATCATAAGCAACACAAGCAGGCAAATTCCAAATGCTTTTTTTTTCATAGATTCTATCATAAGTGTTAATTGTCCTTATCCAGTGCAGACTCCTTTGGTGTCATACAGCACCCGATGAAAGTCCTTGACTTTGATATCATATTTAAACTGCGGCAATGACCTTGTACTCTTTTATACGTTAATCTACTGGAGAGATCAGACTCTCTTTTTCAATTTTCTTAATTTCATCAATTGGGAGATCAAGAAAATCGGATATTTGTT
>CAYRJT010000157.1:0-6139 GCA_964424675.1 uncultured Lachnospiraceae bacterium | reverse complement strand
TATCTGACAGATGGCAGTAGGAAGGAAAATGATGCGGAGCATGCATGGCACATGGCAATCATGACGATCCTGTTAAGTGAATACGCCAATGAACCGATTGATGTACTGAAAACGGTTACGATGCTACTGATTCATGATATTGTGGAAATAGATGCCGGTGATACCTATGCATATGATTATAAGGGACAGAAGACACAGCATGCCCGTGAAGAAAAGGCAGCCAACCGGATCTTTGGTCTACTGCCGGAGGAGCAGGCTCGTAAAATGCTTGGTTTATGGGTGGAATTTGAATCAGAGGATACACCGGAGGCTAGATTTGCCCGCACTATGGACCGCATCCAGCCACTGATCTTGAACGATGCGTCCGGCGGAATCAGCTGGAAAGAGCATGAGGTACACATTGATCAGCTGCTCAAGCGCAATGACATTACTCCTGATGGCTCAAAGAAGCTGTGGAATTATGCGTATGAGAATATGCTGCTTCCGAATGTTGAAAACGGAAAAATCAAAAAATAGAGAAGGGGTACTTTATGATAAAGCTGGAGCATGTCAGTTATCAGGTGGCAGAGGATGCAAAGAATAAAGAGATTCTGAAGGATATCAACCTGAATATAGGAGAGAAATTTGTTGCGATTACAGGACCAAACGGTGGAGGTAAATCAACGCTTGCCAGGCTGATTGCAGGCATTATCAAGCCAACAGAGGGGCATATCTATCTGGACGGAGAAGATATTACGGAGCTGTCAATAACCGAGCGTGCGAATAAAGGCATCAGCTTTGCGTTTCAGCAGCCGGTGCGTTTCAAAGGACTGACGGTCAAGGATCTGATTACATTTGCTCATGGTGATCAGCTGTCCATCTCGGAGGCATGCAAATATTTATCTGAGGTAGGCTTGTGTGCAAAGGATTATATTGATCGTGAAGTGAACGCAACGCTGTCAGGCGGAGAACTGAAGCGTATAGAAATTGCCATGATTATGGCAAGACAAACCAGAGTTTCCATCTTTGATGAGCCGGAGGCAGGAATTGATCTGTGGAGCTTCCAGAATCTGATTCGTGTTTTTGAGTCCATGAGAAAGCAGATACAGGGGACGGTACTTGTCATTTCACATCAGGAAAGAATTTTGAATATTGCAGATGAGATCATTGTCATTGCTGACGGACGTGTGACAGGGCAGGGAACCGGAGCTGCGATACTGCCGTCTCTGATGGCACCGAAGGAAGCCTGCGATACCCTGATCAGTAAAATGAACTATTCAGAGCAGGAGAAGCAGTAGAGATTTTGAGCGTGATGCATGAAGAAGCAACGCGGCAGAACGAAATCGGAGGAAACAATATGGATCAGTTACAGAAAGATATGCTTGAGAAGATTTCAGATATACACGAAATCCCCGAGGGTGCGTATAACATCAGATATAACGGAAAGCTGGAGGGACGCAATACAACAGCTAATATTGATATTGTGACAAAGACAGACAATCCGGGAATCGATATCATCATCAAACCGAATACAAAGAATGAAAGTCTGCACATCCCTGTTATTTTGAGTGAGAGCGGACTGCATGATATGGTCTATAATGATTTTCATGTAGGAGAGGGAGCAGATGTCGTGATCGTAGCGGGCTGCGGGATTCATAACTGCGGGGTAGATACTTCAGAGCATGACGGAATCCATACCTTCTACATAGGGAAAAATGCGAAGGTAAAGTATATCGAAAAACACTACGGAGAAGGTGACGGAACCGGAGGACGAATCCTCAATCCGACGACGAATGTCTATATTGAGGAGGGTGGCTATATGGAGATGGAGTCTACCCAGATTAAGGGAGTGGATTCTACCGTTCGTATCACGAATGCCGAGCTGAAGGATGGCGCGACACTCATTGTCAAGGAAAAAATCATGACTCATGGAACACAGGATGCCCAGAGTCATTTTAAAGTGGATTTGAATGGAATAGACTGCAGTGCAAATGTAGTATCCCGTTCTGTAGCAGATGGTCATTCCACACAGACCTTTACTTCTGAAATCTGCGGAAACAACCAGTGCTACGGTCATACAGAATGTGATGCAATCCTGATGGATGCCGGTCATGTCAAGGCAGTTCCTTCCCTGCAGGCAAATGATCTGAATGCGAATCTGATCCATGAGGCTGCCATCGGTAAAATAGCTGGTGACCAGCTGATCAAACTGATGACATTGGGACTGACGGAAAAGGAAGCGGAAGAGCAGATTGTGCAGGGATTTCTAAAATAAGGGTGGAAAAAGAGATATATACCATGTATAATATGAACTGTCTGTAGAAGTACAGTTTCAAAGTGGCACTATATGGTTTACATAATTATCACGATAAAAGGAAAGGCGGTTACGTTATGGGAAGAAATGTAGGAACGGTATCAAGGGGAATTCGTTGTCCGATCATTCGAGAGGGAGATGATCTGGTAGATATCGTTACAGAATGTGTGATGGAAGCAAGTGAAAGTGATGGATTTGAGGTGCGTGACAGAGACATTGTTGCGATCACGGAATCGATCGTAGCCCGTTCACAGGGAAATTATGCGGGTATAGAGGCAATTGCTGCTGATGTAAGAGCAAAGCTGGGAGGAGAGACAATCGGAGTCATATTCCCGATTCTTTCAAGAAACAGATTTGCCATTTGTTTAAAGGGCATTGCAATGGGCGCGAAGAAGGTCGTTCTAATGCTGAGCTACCCGAGTGATGAGGTTGGTAATGAGCTTGTATCAATTGACCAGCTTGACGCAGCAGGTGTGAATCCTTACAGTGATGTGCTGACACTTGAAAAATACAGAGAGTTATTTGGATACAACAAGCATCCGTTTACGGGTGTTGATTATGTAGAATATTACTCTGACCTGATTCAGGATACAGGTGCTGATGTGGAAATTATTTTCTCCAATAAAGCTACAAGCATACTGGATTATACAAAGAATGTACTCAACTGTGATATCCATACACGTGCACGTACCAAGAGATTACTGCTGGCAGCAGGAGCTGAAAGAGTGTGCGGACTGGATGACATCCTCAACGCACCGGTAGACGGAAGCGGATGCAACGAAGCCTATGGACTGCTCGGCTCCAACAAGTCTACCGAAAGCTCTATTAAGCTGTTTCCACGTGACTGCTCGATGCTGGTTGCGGATATTCAGGCAAGATTCAGACAGCTGACAGGTAAACGCGTAGAGGTCATGGTATACGGTGATGGAGCCTTTAAAGATCCAGTGGGTAAGATTTGGGAGCTGGCTGATCCATGCGTGTCACCTGCATTTACCGAGGGACTCGAGGGTACACCGAATGAGTTAAAATTAAAATATCTTGCAGATAATGATTTCAAGGATCTGTCCGGAGACGCACTCAAGGAAGCAATCTCAGAGAGCATCAGAAATAAGGACGGCAATCTGGTCGGCAAGATGGCATCACAGGGAACGACGCCCAGACAGCTGACAGATCTGATCGGTTCACTGTGCGATCTGACAAGTGGCTCCGGAGATAAAGGAACACCAGTCGTATACATCCAGGGATATTTTGATAATTATACAAATTAAGGGAGAGTTCTCATTGCGAAGCAATGAGAAACCCTTAAAAAACAAATTAAGGGAGGGTGTCTCGTTGCAGTGGAAGGAACTGTTATGTCCGGATCGTGAGCGAAATCCGCGTCCGAATCCGAATTCAAGCGATTTGAGAACAGAATTTGAAAAAGATTATCACAGGATTATCGGCAGCGCATCCTTTCGTCGTCTGCAGGATAAGACACAGGTATTTCCACTGGATCGCAGCGACTTCATCAGAACCAGACTGACGCATTCCCTGGAGGTGTCCTCCTTTGCAAAATCGCTGGGACAGAATATATCGGAAATGCTGCTGAAGGATAACATGGATGAGAGCTTTTTACCGTCTTACAAGCAGGATGTTTGTGATATCCTGCAGTGTGCAGGGCTCTTACACGACATCGGCAATCCTCCGTTCGGACATTTTGGTGAGACAGCAATCAGAGAGTGGTTTCGGAGAAATCTTTCACTCATACAATACAATGGGAAACCTGTTTCCGAAATACTGACGGAACAGATGAGAGAGGATTTTTATCACTTTGAGGGCAATACACAGGCTTTACGTGTTGTAACGAAGCTGCATTATCTTGTGGACGAGCATGGGATGAATCTGACCAAGGGACTGCTTGGAACGATCATCAAGTATCCGATTGCGTCGAACCAGATTGTCAATCAGAAAAGTGGGTCTGGGCAAGGCAGGCAGTCCGGACAGATTACATACAAGAAGATGGGGTATTACTATGCAGACCGGGATGTGTTCAATGACATAGAAGAATCGACCGGTACCAGAGGCTGTCGTCACCCATTGACATTCCTGCTCGAGGCTGCAGATGATATCGCCTACAAGACTGCGGATATTGAGGATGCTTATAAAAAGGGCTGTCTTTCTTTCGAAAAGCTTCTGTGGGAGCTGAACGAAAAAAAAGTTGATGTAGCAGAAGCAGCCTATTCACAGATGGTGGAGGATCTTCAGAAACGTTATCATAAAGCACTAGAACGTTGTATTGACAATCCTGAAATTTATGCACTTCAAAACTGGATCGTAAGGATACAGGGAAGGATGATCCAGTGTGCGACCGGAGCCTTCAAGGAGCATTATCATGAGATTATGGAAGGCATCTATACGGAGGATCTCTTTGCAGGCACTGATGTGAAACTGATGATGGATGTACTTGGCGACATTGCTTATCGTTATGCTTTTATATCAAAGCCGATTCTGAAACTGGAGATAGCGGCAGACAGTGTATTTCGGTTTTTGCTGGAACGGTTTGTGGATGCAGTCATTTATTACGATACAGCAACAGATCTGAATGATGTGCAGAAAAAATTAATTTCTTTGATATCGGAGAATTATAAAACGATTTATAAAATCTATTCCAAGGATAAGAACGATACAGAAAAACTATATCTACGTTTACTGCTTGTGACGGATTCTATCTGCGGTATGACGGACTCCTATGCGAAGTCTCTGTATCAGGAGCTGAACGGAATCGCATAGAGACGGAGATCAGAGTGGGTCGTATAAAAGGAAAATGATTTCCGACGGAAGGAAACGATCATGTCTTCAACAATTTTAAAGCTGATCGCATTGGCTCTGATGCTGACAGATCATATTGCGGAATTTATACCGGGTACGAGCATTGTGCTGCACTATATTGGCAGGCTTTCTTTTCCGATTTTTTTATATTGCATGCTGTGGAGCCTGCACTATACACATGACAGGGTACAGTACTTTAAGCGATTGTATCTTGTGGGTGTACTGATGGCTGTTATGGATATCGTCCTCAACAATGTGATTGCGAGTCCCTATGCACATATTACAAATAATATCATGATTCCCTTACTTCTGACCGGAGTGATCGTTCATATGATTGAATTGTTCAGGGCTGATAGAAAAGAAGGAATCAAATGGCTGGTGGCTTTTCTGGCTTTACAGGTGGTTTCCAGTGCCCTGTGTATTCTTTTGGGAAATTTTATGGGACTATGGGGAGTCTCCATGTTGGTAGGGGCAGTCCTGCCGAATGTCATCTGGTGCGAGGGAGGCTTTTTCTTTATCGCAATGGGAGTTACACTTTACTTTATGAAGGAAAGTAAGTGGAAATTGTCAGTTACCTATATTCTGTTCTCAGTTTTTTTTATTTTACTGAGTGCACCGCAATTTACTTATGAGAGTCTGATGTGGTATAACTATCAGTGGATGCAGGTATTTGCACTGCCCTTTATGCTGGTCTATAACAGAAAACGCGGGCCGAAAATGAAGTATTTTTTCTATATTTTTTATCCAGTGCACATTGCAGCACTGTACCTTGTCGGGAATCTATGCTTTTGATGTGATGATTAATATTTGCCATCATCCCGTAAATGTGATATGATGTCAACGTTGCAGATGAATAGCAGGTATTAGTTGGGTCGCATTGAAAATGACAGTGGAATATATTGTTTGATAAATGTATTTAAGGAGCTTTAGCCTGATAGAACAAAGATCATACTATCGGTTAGGGCTTTTTTTGATAATCGGGATGATATCTGCGCCAAATAGGAGAATAGAATGAGATTTGAAGAATTAAGTGTAGTA
>CAYRJT010000156.1:0-6145 GCA_964424675.1 uncultured Lachnospiraceae bacterium | reverse complement strand
GTGATTGTGACCCCCTTAGATGGAAAAGATGTACGGACGGTTGAAATCGAGCTGCCCGGACTGCCGATACGTCCGGCAAAGGCAACCAGAATTACGCTAAAGATATCATTCAAATCAGAACATCAGGCACTGATTCGAATCTATGATATGGGCTTTGGGGAGATGTATCCGTCCTCTGGCAAAGTATGGGATCAGGAGATAGAGATATAGTCACAGGAGTACAGAAGATATGACAGGATTGATTTTATGTACCGGTGAACCGGCAAAAACTCCATATTACATCTTGGGACTGGGAATGAACATATATTCCTCAGAGGAGCTGTGCTTTTATTTATGTGAGAATTCCTATATTCTGGATCGCGACATCATGGATGTCAAGCTCTGTCGGTGGATTGAGAGAGAACTTGGTCTGCGCAGGCTGGGGGCGCAGCTGGGTGAGATGCTGGAAAATGAAAAGGAACTCAGTGAGTTTGTCACGACCATTTTACGGGAAATACACTACTGTACAGAAGAAGAAATCGAGGCTATCCGTGTAATTCTCGAGGAAAATGCCAGCCTTGGATTTGCACAGAAGCGCAAGGCACGTGGGGACAGCCTGCTGCAGACGAATAAGCTGTCACTGGCCATAGATGAGTATCATTATATTCTACAGGGTATGAAACCGGAAGAGGATCCGCAGCTGTACAGCAGTATTCTGCATAATGCAGCGACGGCATATTCGAGATTGTTCCTGTTTGAAAAAGCCGGTGAATATTACAGGCAGGCATATGATACGGATCATAATGAGGAAAGCTACAGACAGTATCTGGCTACCATGAGAATCGTCAAGGAACAGGCGGCTTATATGAATACACTTGTGCTTAAGGGAATCGACCAGGATATAGCGGAACATCTTGAAAACACCATGAATGAAGTGATGGCACAGAAACCGGATACAGAGTATGCAAAGGATCTGGAGAAGATCATGCAGCTGAAAACTGCCGGTAAAGTGAATGAATTTTATGATACAATTGAACAGGTACTCAGTGCGTGGAAGTCGGATTATCGAAAAGGTATGATGAACATATGATTAAATTTTTGCAAAAGCTGTTTCATAAAAAAGATGAATACGACTTCGAATATGACTTTGAGCTGGAGCAGGATTCCATCGAGGAGGTCCTGCAGAGGGATACTTTACGACGGGCAGACCTGGATGTAAATGATTACAAAGAGCGTGAGCGTTATATCCGTGCCTGCTGCGAGCAGATGGTAGATGCCTCTGCAGAGGTGGATCTGGCAAAGCAGGAGTATCAGCGGATTACCAATCAGCTGACAGATATAGAGGAGATTGATGCACTGCCTCAGGCCGAGCGGGATGAGATCGTCCAGGCGGCGAAGAAGATCGGACTGGTAGAGAAAGAAAATGCGGGGTACAAACGTCCGGCAATCAAGATCACGGATGAACAGTTCAGGCGCTTGGAAACGCTTGAGGATGAGATAGAGGATGCCATCGGAAAGATCAAAAAGGATGAAGAGTACCAGATGGCGGTCAAAAAGGATCTGCATCTTCTGGAGGGAGAGAAGGCTTCATTGTCCTTTGCCAGAAGGGATCTGCGTACAGCCAATGCCAACGCCAAGTCATGGGCGATCATCACAGTGTTTGCAGTGATACTGGCATTTTGTATGCTGGCTGTCCTGCAGTACATGCTGGATATGGAGGTCAGAGCCGGTTATCTGGCTGTCATGGGAGTGGCTGCCATTGCCCTGACGGCGGCTTTTACGCGATACAGGAGCACGGCAACAGCACAGACCAGGACAGAGAAACAGCTGAACAGAGCCATTGTGCTGCAGAACAGGGTCAAAATCAAATATGTCAATGTAACAAATGTACTGGACTATAATTACTCTAAATATCATGTCAATAATGCATATGAGCTTGAATATATGTGGGAGAAATATAAGGAAGAACGTGAAGCAAGAGAGCACTCTGAGAAAATGCTGCAGAAGATGGATGAATCCAGTCGCGAGCTTGTCCGTATTCTGCATCAGTACCGAGTCAAGGATCCGACACAGTGGGTTCATCAGGCACAGGCGCTGACGAATCCGAAGGAAATGGTGGAGATTAGGCATTCTCTGATTATACAGAGACAGAGGCTTCGTAAAAGAATCGACTTCAATCATTTTAATATGGAGTCGGCAAAAGAAGAAATAGAGGATCTCGTAAAGAAATATCCGAAATACGCCAAGGAAATTCTGGCAATCGTATCACAATACGAGTAGATTACAGTTGGAGGACAATGGAATGAGCATCTTTACAATGCTGGTTGAATTATTAAGCGGAATGATCACATCTACAGAGATTTTTGTTTTGACCCTGTTATTTTCACTTCCGCTCGGACTGCTGATTGCTTTTGGCCGGATGGCGAAGAATAAAGCGGTTCAGAATATCACGAAGGTGTATATATCAATTATGCGAGGCACGCCGCTGATGCTGCAGCTGATGGTCGTATACTTTGGTCCGTTTTACCTGTTTGGAATCAGAATCACGACTGCCTATCGCTTTGTTGCAGTCATCATTGGTTTTGTACTGAATTATGCAGCTTATTTTGCAGAAATCTACCGCAGTGGTATCGAGTCCATGCCGGTAGGTCAGTATGAGGCGGCAAAGGTGCTTGGTTATAATAAACGTCAGACCTTTTTCAAGATCATATTCCCGCAGGTGGTGAAGCGCATCCTTCCACCGGTTACCAATGAGGTCATTACGTTAGTCAAGGATACTTCGCTTGCATTTGTCATTGCGGTATCGGAAATGTTTACAAGTGCCAAAGCGATTGCATCAGCACAGACAACGATGATGCCGTTTGTTATTGCAGGTATTTTCTATTACATTTTCAACTTTCTTGTGGCATTTGGAATGGAGCGGGCTGAGAAGAAGCTGAGCTATTATCGTTAGAACGGGATACAAACACTGGAGCGCAGGAAGCAAGGATAGAGGCACAGGAACAGAAAAGCAGGAACAGAAAAGCAGGAACAGAAAAGCAGGAACAGAAAAGCAGGAACAGAAAAGCAGGAACAGTCAGACAGGAGAACGATATGAATTTACTGGAAATTAAAAATATGAAGAAATGCTTCGATGACCTGGAGGTCATCACAGACATCTCATTGGCGGTAGCGGAGGGAGAAGTGGTATCCATCATCGGTCCTTCGGGGTCAGGCAAGTCTACTCTGCTGCGGTGCGCTACCATGCTGGAAAAGATGGAGTCCGGTGAGCTGACTTATCTGGGAGAAAAAGCAGCGTGGAATGATGAAGACGGTCACAGCATTTATGCAAATCATGCTGACTTGAAGAGAATTCGTGAGTATTTTGGGCTTGTCTTTCAGAATTTCAATCTGTTTCCGCATTTCTCTGTATTAAAGAATGTCATGGATGCTCCGGTATCTGTACTGGGTGTTGATAAGGAAGAGGCCAGAAAGCGTGCACTTGATCTGTTGGATCAGTTGGGACTTTCCGATAAAGCAGATGCTTATCCGTACCAGCTTTCCGGTGGACAGCAGCAGAGAGTTTCGATTGCCCGTGCACTGGCACTACAGCCCAAGATTCTGTTCTTTGATGAGCCGACCTCAGCGCTTGATCCAGAGCTGACCGGAGAGGTGCTCAAGGTCATCAAATCTCTGGCACAGCAGAAGATGACGATGATCATAGTCACACATGAAATGCAGTTTGCCCGTGAATTATCTGACCGCATCATCTTCATGGAAGACGGCAGGATTCAGGCAGAGGGAACCCCAGATGAAATCTTTGCAATCGAAAACCAGCGTGTCAGCGACTTTATCGGGAAATTTCAGGGATAGGGGATACTTGATATCAATTGAGTGGCACCTATTGTAATGTAAATTGCAAACAATTCATTACAGTGCAACCAATTCAGACAGTTCATTCAAATAATTAATTCAGATAATGAATGACAAACAATTAATTACAATTAATTATAGGACAATTAATTATAGCCAAATTAGGATTGCAAGTGAACTTCAATTGATGTAAAATAAACTTGTTTAGTATTTCACGCAGACGTAGTTCATCGGTAGAATGCAAGCTTCCCAAGCTTGACAGGCGGGTTCGACTCCCGTCGTCTGCTTTGCAAATGTATACATGATAAATCGGTTTATTTTATAAAAAAATTTCACAAAAGCAAGTCGGTTAGACTGGACAGGTGGGTAACAAGCTTGTCTTTTCTTTTTTTGGACAATAAATATGAGAATTGCTTGTATACATTCCAAAGTTGTTGTAATTCCAGGCTGTCTTGACAGAAATTGGACAATCATCTTGCTCGAGTGCATATAGAATTCCAAAGAAAGCATGATTGATATCAATTTTGGAATTTAAAGCTTGCTGGCGAGCATGTATTGTCCAAACCGACTGTTTGACGAGTTTATACTGCTTGCAATTGGAAAATGAATCAGAATATCTTGATGCTGTTGTCCAATTTGGACATCAAGGAAGTTAAGAAGTCGGGAAGTTGAGGAATTGGGAAGTCAGAAAATCAGGAAATCAGCAATCAGGAAATCTGGAAGTCAGGAAGTCAGGAAAATCAAGGAATCAGTGAAGTCAGGGTATTGGAATCATATAAACATTTTCAGAAATCAAGCCGATATAAATGAATATAGAGAACCTGCCATGGATGGCGGTGTGAGAGATGACAAGGAGGATGTCAGATGGGTGTGAACGGAATCAGCAATGTGAGTGCAGTGGACAGCTCTTTTCGATTTAGTGGGGCAGCTGATACAAATGACAGCAGCGTGACTGCTATCGAAAGACGAATCGAGGCACTGCAGCAGAGCATAGATGACGCGGAAAGCAATGACAAGCTGACGGCTGAGGAACGCAAGAAACGTGTAGAGCAGTATCAGCAGCAGATCCAGCAGCTGCAGATGCAGAAACAGCAGATCGTGCAGGCGCATGAGAAGGAAGCCAGAGAACGTCAGCAGGCAGAGATGCAGGCACAGCTGGAAGAACAGCAGAAGCATAATACAGATGAGGAACATCCGGAACGTGAAGCCCAGAAAATATCGGACAGTACGATGAATGCCATGACCAGTATCAGTACGACCATGGACATGCATTCCAGCATGAGCGCACTGCGTACCAAGATGATTGGGGAAGCAGGAGTGACGGGAGCAGAGGCTAAGCTGGATGCTGCAAGAGGTATGGATACCTCAGTGAAGGATGCACAGGTTGCGGATACGAATCAGGCAGTCAATCAGCTGACGGCGAAAATGGTGGAAAACCTGAATGATACAGCAACCAATCTACAAAAGGCAAATCAATCTGATGCTGAAAAACGGACAGAAGATCATGAAGATGCAAATGTGACCACGACAGACAAAACAGAGAAGAACACAGCAGAAGAAAATCAGAAAGCAGAAAGTAAGGAAACAGAGAACAGTCAAGAAGAAAAACAGCACCAGGAACGTATCCGTATCACAGAGGATGGTAAGAAACAAAATGTGGTGCTTCCGGAAGGTTACAGTCCGGTAGATGTATACAGATAAACAGAAATAGTACAATAAAAAATGCCGGAGAACCTTGATTAATGCGTTTGATCAAAGTCCTCCAGCATTTTTTTGAAGCGCGGAGAGATAGAAACAAACTCACACCCGTATTCATAGGTTGTTTTATCAATTGCAGAGCTGCGGATAATGCGGACATCTGTAATGATCTGAGGCAGCTGCTTGGATAACTCGATATTTGCAATAAAGTAATAGCCGGTCGGCAGGATGCATTCAGAAACAAAGCCGATACCCTCAGCAGAAATATTGGTTACCTCGATTGGTGAATCAAGATCCATAATAGTATTCGTATCTTCTTTATACAGACCTGATATGGAAAGTTTAATTCCAATATCCAGTCGTTTATTAGCACGTTTCTCATTCATATGAGGACTTCTCCTTTTTGAAGCTGTAACAGATTCCATGTTAGTCTGTTTTTCTCTGAATATTTACATTATATTCATATTTGCCTAAAAATACAACCACTATCTTGCGAAACATAGTTCTTTGGTATATAATCAATTCGTTGTTAACGGCATTATTTCAGATACCTGTAAACGGATACTGCAAGAAGGAGTAAAGAAAATGGAAAAATTAGATTTACTGTATGAGGGAA
>CAYRJT010000155.1:0-6177 GCA_964424675.1 uncultured Lachnospiraceae bacterium | reverse complement strand
ATTCCCTCCCGTCTGTAGGTTAATGAACTCATTGAGTGCTGTTTGTATTCATATTATACCATTACATTTCCATTTTGCAACCATGAAACATTGTAAATACCATTATATTTCCATTTACAGTAACAGTTTCTCCTGAACATACTCTGCTCCCCCCGCTGCCTGTTTCTCCAATCTGCAGTGGTTGGTTCGCAGCATTTCCACGGCACTTTTTGCATCGTGAACCCATATGCCGATTTCCTGTTCAGGAATGACAAGAGGCATGCGGTCGTGAACAGATTTCATTGTCTCATCGGCGGAAGTTGTAATAATGGAAAAGCGGGGCTGCTCTTCGTTCGTGTAGATACCGGCAAGCAAAAGAATGCCGCCGGAGTGGTTGGTAAAGCGGTACTTGATTTTGCTCGGATTCCATTCGTAAAAACCGCGTGCAGGCACAATGCAGCGTCGCTCCGAAAAGTCTCTGCGAAACATAGGCTTTTCATTGATGCTCTCTGCCCGGGCATCGAAGATGAGCTGAGTGCTCTTAGGATTCTGATAGCCCCAGATATAAGAGGAAGCGCATAGCTCCTTGGACCGGTCGGCATGCAGAACGAGAGCCGGTTCTGATGGGTGAATATCTCCTGCCTGTGCTAACTTTCGGTCAATGCTGCGGCACAGCTTCTCAAGTTCGTCTGCCATCTCATCATCTACATAGAATCTTCCACACATCTGACTCTTCCTTTCATAGCTGCAATTCTTTATCCAGATTCAGTCCGGCAGTGATACCGGTTCTGCGCTCACGGTCAAGTCCGCCGGAGATATGTGAGACGTCATCTTTCAGATAGCGTGCACGCAGAATGGCATCCTCACCATGTACCAGACGAATATCATCAACCGTGCGATTCCATCTGCTGAGCTTCAAAGCATCAGGACGGCTTCTCTGTATGACGGATAAGCAGGAACCATCGTCTGCATTTTCCGGATTCATCCCGAGATCAAACAGGTTCATCTGACGAAAATCACCGTCAGAAACCTTACTGGTATGCACACCAAGCTGACGAATCGCCACGCCTCTAGCCGCTCCTTCTATCCACAGTTCTGTGAGTACTCGACAGGATACGGCATAGAGCTCCTCCGTAATATCCGTGGCAGAAAACACCTGTGTCTGATGCGTATAATGTAAAAACTCATTGCTTGTAATGCTGACGGCTATACAGGAAATCTTTACATTGTCCTTGCGAATCCGTATGCCGACCGTCTCACACAGGGAAAGCAGCAGTTTACACGCCGTATCCATATCCGTGACATCAGCAGAAGCAGTGACACTGTTTCCATATCCCTTATTGGCTGCGGGCTTATACACGTACAGAACGAGATCATTGCCGTTTGCATAGTTCCAGATCACCTCTCCATAGGACTTAAAGTGATCTCTCAGGATTGACAAGTCGGTCTGCGCCAGCTCACCAATGGTGTGAATACCAAGGTTATGCAGCTTTGCCTGCGTTGCCCTGCCGACGAAAAAAAGCTTACTGACAGAAAACGGCCACATTTTCTCCGGAATTTCCTCTGGAAAAAGTGTATGCACCATATCCGGCTTCTTAAAATCACCTGCCATCTTAGAAAGCAGGCGATTGGTCGATATTCCGATGTTGACCGTAAAGCCGAGCTCCCGCTTGATCTCCTCCCGCAGGTCATTGGCAAAGGACACAATACCGCCATATAGTTTCTCATAACCATCAAACTCTGCCCATGCCTCATCAATACTGTATTGTGTGACGCAGTCTGAGTATTTATGCAGCCGTTCAATAAAAGCCTTCGAAGCCGCCACATACAGATGATAATCCGGTGGAGTCACAATAAGCTCCGGGCATTTCTTCTGTGCTGCCATAATGGCCTCACCTGTCTGAATGTCATACTGCTTCGCCGGTGTACTCTTCGCTAACACGATACCGTGTCGGGAGGCCTGATCTCCGCCGACAATTGACGGCACCGTCCGCAGATCCAGTTTCTCTCCGAGCATATTGACGCGGTAGGATGCACTCCACGACAAAAAGGCACTGTTTACATCTACATGAAATATATATCGGTCATACATAATAAATTCTCTCCACTGTTATGAAAGCATCTGGTACAGTGTCCATTTGTGTCCCGAAATGTTATAGCGTAACTCAAACAACCGCTCCCGCTCTCCATAATCCAGAGAGCCACAGATAAACTGCAGTGATTTCATGCCAACATAACCAATTTCCTTCCGGCTGATGACGCGGCTAATCTTGATTGTTCGGATGACATGCTCATCATCCTCAAAGCGAAACCATCTAGGAACAAATTCCCCCTGCGTACTGCACACAGCATCCAACTGTATCGGCACATTCACATTCAACGACAGACTGCTTGTATTTGGAATTGTTTCATTCATAATCATCTACCTCAGATCCAGTTCCTTCTCCCCGCCCTCACAAGTTTCCTTTGTAATCATTATACAAACGTTTGTTCGATTTGTAAATAAGAAAATTGTGGGGGAATTAAATCCGTCTTGCTTCTTTAGCAGGTCAAATGTTATAATGCATACTAAGTAAATAAAACAGACATAAGGAAACATGACAAATGAAAAACAAAATCAGATTATTTTTAACAGACTTGGATGATACACTGCTTACCTCAGATAGGCAGATTACAGAAAAAACAAAAGATGTATTTAGAAAATGCAAGGAACAAGGAATTTTAACAGGCTTTGCAACAGCAAGAGCAGAGCTTCCTTCAAAAAAGTATATGGATATTCTGCAGCCAGATGTGAGAATTCTTAACAACGGAGGTCTGATTAAATACAAGGATCAGACGATTGCATCAACACTGATGTCCGCAGAGACAGTAGACGGAATTCTCGCAGAACTGAAACAGATCAAAGATCTGGGAGATGTTACTGTTGAGACAGATGATGCTTTTTACACAAGCTGCAGGACATTTAAAGAGTCTTATGGATCCGATTATGCTCACGGTGTTTACTGTGACTATTCCAAACCGCTGCATAAAGCTTCTTATAAAATGACAGTCACAACGAAGAATTCAAAAGCTTTCTATGAAATCGTAAACAGATATTCCGAATGCCGTGGCCTTGGCTTTGCCATGGACGACTGGTTCTGCATCTGCCCAAAAGACATTACAAAAGGGGCTGCAGTCCAGAAAGCGGCAGAATACCTGAACATCCCGGCAGCAGAAATTGCCGCCTTCGGTGATGATGTCACTGATCTTGAAATGCTCCGCTACAGTGGCTACGGCGTTGCCATGATCAACGGTCTGCCCGCAGTCAAAGCCGCCGGAAACTACATTACCAAATTCGATAACGACCACGACGGCGTTGCAAGGTTTATCGAAGAAATGTTTCTAAGTAAATAAGGGTTCAAAGAGGGAAATCTGCAGATTCATGCGATTTCCCCACAGACCAAGAGAACACAGTTCCCGTATATAAGTTCTATAGAAGGAAAAAATATTTTGAATTTTACCTTGTTTTTCCTATTAAGTTTATGATAGTATATTTCTAGAGAAACGAAAATCAATGGCATTTCAGCCAGTTATCCCAATTTCATGAATCAACAAACCATCCATTTTCAAACGCACAGGGAGGAGTCTGCCTATGAGAAATTGAGTCCTCATGCACTAACTATATTTATGCGCTTTTTTACCGTTTACCGATTGCGAAACAACATGAAAACCAATTATAATGGAGGTACAATGAATGAGAATTGAAAGCAACGGCACTATTGGACTCGAAGCAAAAGAAAATCGTAACTACAAGAGCAGTATATTTGAAGATCTGTTCTATGAAGATAACCAAGTGTCAACCAATAATATACAGCAACAGGATTTATCATCTTCTGACGATTTTCTGAAGAATGCAACCGGCGAAGTACGTTATCGCCTTACCAATGATTACATGTTCCGCGCAGTTCTACAAAAGAATGAAAAGGTATTACGGGGCTTTGTCTGTTCCCTGCTTCACCTTGAAAAAGAAACTATCAAGAAGATCACCATTACAAATCCCATTGTTTTGGGAGATGCCATCAATGAGAAAACCATCATTATGGATGTTGCCCTCCTACTAAACGATGATCAGCGGTTGAACCTTGAGATGCAGGTAGTTAATTACAATGACTGGCCGGAGCGCTCTCTTTACAGCTTAAGTAGAGATTTCTGTAATCTTAACAGGGGTGGAAACTATTATGATGTTCTTCCTCTGTTACATATCAATATATTAGACTTTAACCTATTTCCTAATCACCCGGCCTTCTACTCCAGAAACAAGGTCATGGATCAAGAAACACATCATGTTTACAGTAGTAAATTTGGTATCAATGTGTTAGAATTGAATCAAATAGAACTGGCAACCGATGAGGACAAAGTCTGGAAGTTGGACTACTGGGCAAAGCTCTTCAAAGCTAATACATGGGAGGAAATTCAGATGATAGCAGAACAAGATAAAACCTTACATGAATGTGCGTCAGCGTTACGTGCAATGTCAGAAGATGAAAGAATCCGGATGCAGTGCATAGCCCGTGAACGCTATGAGATGGATCAGAAATCACTGCTGAATCAAGGAAGAAAAGAGCAGAAGGAAATCGATGATGCAATCATTGCTGAAAAAGATACGGCTCTATCCATTAAAGATACGGCTCTAGCTGAAAAAGATGCCGAAATTGCAGCTCTTAAGGCACAACTCAATCAAAAGAACCATTGATATCTAGGAGTTCATAAAACAACAGCCCCGCAGGATTAATTCCTGTGGGGCTACTCTAATGATTCGATTAGTGTTCTTAAGAAAATATTTATTTGACAATCGAAAAAGTTGCTATTTCAATACCTCTCATCTTTATTCATCATTGACTTTCCTAGTTTTATTCATTATTTTGCATTTTCCATATAGCCATTGGATGATTTTTTATACGGCCTACTATATCCGTATCATCAAAAAGATATTCCGGATGGTACTCTTTCATTTGAAAGTTATTCAAAAAGTCTTTTTCTGATTGATTAAGCATCATCGTCTCTTCAAGATATTTTTTAACTCGTGTTTTTGTAACATCCAGATCAAACTTATCCTTTTTTCTCTTAACTGGAATCAAATCCGTTTTTATTTGATACCATATTTAACCATTTTCTATCTATTTCCATATTGTGCTCCTCACTCTATTACGTGTAATAATGATTTTGGCACCATAAGTCCCCATTTTTTATCATATAGCAGTTTATTTTTAGGAATGGTTTCAGAAAAATAACGAATGCTCTTTGCTTTTTTCTCTGCACATTCCTGCATAAAACGATCGCCTAATTTCAATTCCTTTTGAAAATGCTCTAAAATATACCCTGCTTTTTGATATAAAAACGCTTTATTATAAAACCGTAAATATGTCATCAGTTTTTCTTCAGATAAATATGGTATCATGTCTAGACCTTTCAATAGTTCCTCCAGTCCACCTATATGGTCAAACTGATTTATATAATCTAGAACTGCACGTTCTATATCCGTCACTCGTACCCCTTGTTTTTCTACAATTCCCAGATTACACTTTGACATAATACAATGAAAATCCATATCAGCAAACTCAAAATCTTGGAACTTGGATTCACTGGATATAACCATTTCATAAGATACCTGATCTACATATCCATAATATGAAAATGCTGATCGATGCGATACATAGGAGGTTGATGTTAGCTTCGAGGCTATCTGATAAAAAGTTGCCACTGGTGCTCTCGTTTCAAGACTAACCGCGACATACAAATTTCTGCGTATCTGCTTTACATAACCTTTTTTCATATAATCCTGAAGTAACGAATAAATTGTACTTTCTTTATTTCCTGTATACTTTATCAAATCCGAAGCCGAAAAACATTTTAGTTCTAAAATATCCTCATAGTATTTCATCCTTATCACCTCTTTTTAATTTTAGCTCATTTTTGCTGTTATTTCAATAACTATGAGCATATTTTAAAATAGCATTGTATTTGCTGGTTTTTAAGCAACTATGTAAATATCGTAAAATAAATTACCGCATCAACCTTTGGCATATCATGTTCAATATCAGCTTTTGGTTTTTTAATAACTCTTTCAAAAGACACAAAATCTTCACACTTTCCCTATTGACTACTTGTTCTATATGATGTATAACATATACATAGGAAGCAATAAAGAACCATTACAAA
>CAYRJT010000154.1:0-6198 GCA_964424675.1 uncultured Lachnospiraceae bacterium | reverse complement strand
TGCAAACAGTGCGGCAATTATGGAATTAAAGGAGTCCTGTGAAAACTGGGATCTTGTCAGGGCCGGAGTGTCCATGTACGGGCTGTGGCCGTCTGAGGAAATGTCGCGAAACGGCATATTACTGACACCGGCACTGGAGTTAAAGAGTCATATTGTAATGATCAAAGAGATAGAAGCGGGAACACAGGTAAGCTACGGAGGAACCTATACAGCTGCAGGAAAGGTGCGTCTGGCAACGATTCCGGTCGGGTATGGAGACGGATATCCGAGAATGCTGTCTAACAACGGAGAGGTCCTGATTCGCGGAAAGAGGGCCAGAATCTGCGGACGTGTCTGCATGGATCAGTTCATGGTAGATGTCACAGACATTCCGGAGGCAGAGGAATACGATGAGGTGACACTGATCGGCCGGGACAAAGAGGAATGCATCACAGCAGAGGAACTGGGAGAGCGGTCTGGAAGATTCAATTATGAACTGATGTGTGACCTGAATAAGAGAATTCCCAGAGTATACTATAAAGATCAGAAAATTGTCAGTGTCATGGATTACGCACAGGAGCACTGACAGCGCATAGTATGATTAAAATGGCGTTTGCTGGCAATACTATACACAAGATAATGAATGAAGGGTGTGTATTGTATATGATAATCAAACGTGGAGATATTTACTATGCAGATCTGAGACCGGTCATCGGCTCCGAACAGGGTGGCATCAGACCGGTTCTGATCATACAGAATGATGTGGGTAATAAGCACAGTCCTACGATCATATGTGCGGCCATTACATCAAAAATGAATAAAGCAAAGCTGCCGACGCATATTGAACTGTCTGCAGACAAGTATGGAATGGTCAAGGATTCTGTCATTTTGATGGAACAGCTGCGAACCATAGATAAATTGAGACTGAAGGACAAAGTGTGCCATCTGGATGCCTTAATGATGAGAAGAGTAGATGATGCGATACGCATCAGTCTGGAACTGATTACATAAGGAGGAAACATATTTATGGATAATACAAGTCATGGGATGATCATATTGATTTTCTTACTGGCACTTGTAATGATTTCATTCGTATATGGTTTGAGTGAAGCAATCCGAAATCGAAGAGAGCATGCATCAGAGAAATTTATGAAGACCTGGTTTATGCAGGCTCTGCAATATCTGATCATGCCGTATCAATATCTGATTGTCTCCATCGGCAGGTGGCTGGCAGGTCTGTTCGGATTAAAGACGGAAAATGATATAGAGGATGTGACAGAGGAAGAAATTATATCCATGGTCAATGAGGGACATGAACAGGGAGTCCTGCAGGCGAGCGAAGCGGAGATGATTACAAATATTTTCGAACTGGGTGATAAAGAGGCAAAGGATATCATGATCCACAGGAAGAACATCATGGCGATTGATGGCGACGAGTCGCTTGAAAATGCTGTGAAGTTCATGCTTGAGGAGGGCATCAGCAGATATCCTGTATATGAAGAAAATATAGATAATATACTTGGAATTTTACATATCAAAGACGCGTTTCGCCAGTACGAGAATGAGAATCTGCGTGGAACTTCTATTAAAGAATTTCAAAATCTGCTGATGGAGGCCAGATTTATCCCTGAGACGCGCAATGTCGATACCTTATTCAGAACCATGCAGTCTGAAAAGATTCATATGGTCATCGTAGTAGATGAGTATGGACAAACAGAAGGCTTGATTGCCATGGAGGACATATTGGAAGAAATCGTTGGCAATATCATGGATGAGTATGATGAGGAAGAGGAACATATCAAGGAAAATGAAGACAATACGTATCTCATGAAGGGCATGACAACTCTGGAGGAAGTGGAGGATCTGCTGGATATCCAGTTCGAGGATGAGGATTTTGATACTCTGAACGGTTTTTTAATTGAGAAACTCGGCAGAATCCCGGAGGATGATGAGCAGTTTGAGACAGATTATAAAGGGTATCGTTTTAAAATCATGTCAGTAGAGAATAAGATGATTTCGTCGGTACTGGTCACAAAAAGTGAGCCGCCAGAACCGGAGGATGCGGACGCTCAGTCAGCAGCTGAAAAGTCTGTGGAACAGGCATCTGATGGAAAAGAGGTTGAAACAGAGGATAAATGATGTTACAATAGCACGTAGAAAAAAGAGAGGTTGATACATATGTCAGGACATTCAAAATTTGCAAACATTAAACACAAAAAAGAAAAGAACGATGCAGCAAAAGGAAAGATCTTTACCATAATAGGACGTGAACTTGCAGTTGCAGTCAAGGAAGGCGGACCGGATCCGAATAATAACTCCAGACTGCGTGACTGTATCGCAAAGGCAAAGGCCAACAACATGCCAAACGATACGATTGACAGAGGAATCAAAAAAGCTGCCGGAGATGCAGCGAGTGTTAATTATGAATACGTTACATATGAAGGCTATGGCCCGAGTGGAATAGCCATCATCGTAGATGCTTTGACGGATAACAAAAACCGCACGGCCGCAAATGTCAGAAATGCATTTACAAAGGGAAACGGAAATGTCGGAACACAGGGCTGTGTGTCCTTTATGTTCGATAAAAAAGGACAGATCATCGTTGATAAAGAAGAATACGAGGCCGATCCGGATGAACTCATGATGCAGGCTTTGGATGCAGGAGCGGAAGACTTTTCAGATGAAGAGGACAGCTATGAGATCATTACAGATCCGGATTCCTTTTCTAGGGTCAGAGAGGCATTGGAGGCAGCCGGTATTCCCATGATGTCAGCAGAGGTCACGATGATTCCGCAGACGTGGGTAGAGCTGACAGATGAGGCGGCAGTGAAGTCTCTGCAGAAAACACTGGATCTGCTGGATGAGGATGATGATGTACAGTATGTATATCATAACTGGGACGAGTAGTCACAGTTGAAAACGGAAAGGACAGACAATGGAACATATAGAGCAGGGTTTATGTGATTTGTTATTCGAAACAGCCGGTGAACTGGGGAAGTTCAGAAGAGACAGTTATAAGAGCTATTTTCTTTCGCTATATGAAGAGGAGTCAGAGTTTTTTAAAGACATTGAGAAAGAATATCAGGAAAGTGATCAAAAGACACAATTCATTGATGAGATTGCGACGGCATTTGTCGACAGAGTAGGCAATAAGTACGATGAATTGCAGAAGAAGTCTGCAAAGGAACAGTTTGTACTGGATCACAATACGGCTATGGTTGTCTTTGTGCTGCCATGTGTACTGTATCTGCGCGGAGACAGCTCCGTACCATTGTCGGATGCTCTGGTGGAAAAGTGGAACGGCAGATTTACAAAGTACCATATCAATTCCGGTACATTTGAAGATATTAACGGAGGCTTTAAAACCAAGCTTTGTTATATCACGACTGCTGTATGTGACAGTCTGGGCAAGCCGGATGACTGCTATGAACTTGAAATGCTCAGAACCTACAGAGATGATTATCTGGCAGGACAGGCAGACGGCAAAGAGCTGATTGATCAGTATTATGATATAGCCCCGACTATTGTGAACAGAATTAACAGACAGAGCAATGCATCTGATATTTATGAAGGAATCTACAGAGAGTACTTGTGCCCATGTATCAGCAAGATAGAACAGCACGAAAACGAACAATGCAAAGAAATCTATGCATCTATGATGAAAGATCTGCAGACAAAATACATGGGCTGTATATCTTAGATAAGGGAAGAAATACATGCATATTAGGAAGAATCTATTTGTAAAGATCACATCGGTATTCTTCATGATGATCATGACCGGCATATTGTATGCGTCGGTCTATTATCATTTTCTGACACAGACTGACGGCACATTTGCACTTGGTATTTATGCCGGCGGCCTGTTTCTGCTTCTGCTGATGATTATGCTGATCCTCAAACTCACGGCTTTGAAAAAACAGGAAACGCATAATGTGTTCATCATTCTGGAGATTATGGCAGTTGTCATATTGATGGCATATGGACTTTATCTGCGGACACTTCCGGAAGTAATCTTCAATTCACAGAATACAGGATATTTTGATATTGCTGTCTCACTGCAAGATGGAATGATGATGCCAAACATGGATGTACTGGTCAGAAGCATTCTGGCGGAGCCCTCTTTATTTGGCTATGGAAAGATAATGTCATATGGCTTTGCTCTTTTGGGAAGAAAGCCGGAGGTACTGTATTACAGTAATTTGTTTTTTCAGATGCTCAGCATCTTTTTTGTCTACCGGATTACGCGTCGGGTTGCCGGAAAACAGGCTGGTATTGCAGCTCTGATTTTATGCATCTATTTACCGTCACAGATTTACTCCTCCTATACACTGAACGATGAGGCTTTGTTTTCATGTATTTTCTTTGGCACTCTGTGGCTGTATTTATATCTGGCAGAGGAGTGTCAGCATCGTGATTTTGATATTCCGGGAGTGATTTGTCAGGTGGTACTGGGTGTACTGTTTGCGATCATGATTTTTACAGAGCCGGTTTCAGCAATACTCGCTGTCATTATGATCATTGCTCTGTTCTTCTGGCGAAAGAATGGAATCCGGAGGGGACTGATCACTACGGCATCGACGGTATTCATATTTGCTTTATTACTGTTATGGATGAGTTCAGAACTGATGACGGGCTATTTACAAACAGGCTATGCATTTATAAAAGAATTCATACCTGAGCTGAATGTGATGAAAAGCAGTGGAGTCATGCTTCAGATTGAGATGGTATGCAAACAGTTCGGCGCTGTACTGGCAGAGCAGGGAAATGACATTACATTAAACTATGAATCACTTCTTTATATGGATGGATTGAGAATATCGACAGCATTTGCGGGACTGCTGCAGGCAATCAATCAATTTGTTTATCTATGGACTGTCTTGCTGTCATTTCTGTTTGGTCTGTATTTACTGATTGGAAGAAATATCAGAAACAAAGACAGAAATGCAGTGCTGATCATGTGGCTTACGACCGGCTCTGCAGCGATGCTGTTTCTGCAGATGAACAGCATATCCAATATGGCTTACTATGTCTGCCTGCTGGTGATACTGTCTGCTGTATCCTTAAAGTATATCTATCTTGCGTTTGTGGATTCCGAGACGATAGAAGCAGACGAGGAGATTCCGGCGGTTATCAGGGAGACGAAAGAACCGGGGGAGAAAAAAGTGAAAGAATCAAAGAAAAAGAAAACGAAAGAATCAAAAGAAAAGGATACGAAAGTTGAAGCAGAAGAACGACAGAGCATGCCTGCTGCTATAGAAACACCGACAGTACCGGAAACCACACAGGAGCCGGTTCAATACATAGAGAATCCACTGCCTCTGCCGAAAAAACATGTAAAAAAGAACAGAATTGATTTTTCTGTGGAACCGACAGAGAATCAGATGAACTATGATGTAGAAGTTCCGGATGATGCAGACTGGGACTATTAGTAAAAGGTATAGATTTTTCTGAAATCCGTATACTATTACTGACAGATTATGAAAGGTGAGGTATATGGAATGAAACAGGAAGACGGACAGGAACAATCAAATGAAAACGGTACGGATACCGTAAAAGAATATGGGCAGATGACTCTGGGGCGAAAAGGTTCTCCCGGAAGAGTTCATCTGCTTTCTATTATCGGTGAGATTGAAGGACACGAGTTGTCACCGAGCTCCACCAAAACGACAAAATATGAACATGTTATGCCGCAGCTTGCGCAGATCGAGGAAGATGAGGATATCAAAGGTGTTCTGGTACTACTGAATACAGTCGGTGGTGATGTGGAAGCAGGACTGGCCATTGCAGAACTGATTGCATCTGTCAGTAAGCCAACAGTATCACTGGTACTGGGCGGCAGCCATTCCATCGGAGTACCGATAGCAGTCAGCGCTGACTATTCTTATATCGTTCCCAGCGGGACAATGGTCATCCATCCGGTACGAACAAACGGAATGGTCATCGGTGTCAAACAATCGTTTGATTATTTTAAGATAATACAGGACAGGATTGTAGGATTTATTACTTCACACTGTCATGTTAAGAAAAAAAGACTGGAAGAGCTGATGATGGAAACGTCCTCGGTACTGACCAAGGACATCGGAACCATTCTGGTAGGGGAAGAAGCAGTCGATGAGGGCATCATAGATGAGGTCGGTGGTATTGACCAGGCATTTCGCAAATTGAATAAAATGATTAAGTTGCTTTCTGAGGATAAATAAGTTACATTGATTGTAGGAT
>CAYRJT010000153.1:0-6269 GCA_964424675.1 uncultured Lachnospiraceae bacterium | reverse complement strand
AGAACACCTGTGTTAATCCCTCGCTCATAAGCCACCTCTTTGCCAATATTGCATTGGATATGGAATTTTCATCACCGATCGCATCGGTATGAAATGATACATCGCGTATCATAGCACAAACCACCTCACATAATCAAGTATATTTTTACGGCGATATATACTACGTTTTATTACGTTGTTATATATCGCCGTTATGTATTATTGTTATATTACATTGTTACATTATATTGTTATGTATCACTTCTACATTTCCTCCGGTATTGCCTGTGCGTCCTCATACTCCAGCTTGCCTACAGACACCTCATATGCGACACGACGTTCCAGTTCGTCTTCATTGACACGCTTCATATATTCACGACTCTGGATGCGTCCCCAGATCAATGCTCTGCTGCCCACCTCAAATCCGGAGGCAAATCTGGCATTTCTACCCCAGCAGATACACGGAATATAATCGCTCTTTCCGTATGGACGATTGACCGCCAGCAGTAAATCTGCAATTTCACGACCGAGAGGTGTCTTCCTATATATAGGTGGCTTGCAAATATAGCCATCCAGAAAGATCTGATTGGTCTTTTCATTTTCATCAATTTCATCTATGTACTCGATTTCCCTTACAAATACGGACAACACCAGCCGGTTTTTCTTTTCCTCATGCCTGTTGTAGGAACGAAACTGCCCTGTCAGCGCTACCTTTTGTCCTTTGTAATCCAGATTGACATCCAATAGTCTCTCTGACACCATAAGAGGAATAATATCCGAGGATTCACTCAGTCTGGGAACCTCGATATCTACCATATAAAAGCCCTCTCCGAATACCTCATGGCTGTAGACAAAATCGCCTACAATCACTCCTACAATGCTCACCTGGTTGTTTTCAATTACCTTATCTGTCATTTTGTTCTCCCTTCCAAGGGGTCTTTGCCCCATCTTAGAATTTTTTCTTGTTTTTGAACCTTTAATATGTATATGTCCATATTTTCTTCATCATGCGTATATTCTGTAAGAATCGTTCTTCTCTTTTCCCTATTTTTCAGCATTTCGACGGCGTTTCACTGTTTTTTCTTGAAATCCTGCGGGAATGTGTTATACTACTAAAGTTATGTAAAACCAGCAGCCGCGAGGATTTGTGCGGCCAGATATTCAGTGAAAAGAGGATTTTTATGATTCAGGAAAGAAACGATATTAGAAACATTGCCATTATTGCCCATGTAGACCATGGCAAGACCACTCTGGTGGACGAGCTGCTGAAGCAGAGCGGCGTCTTTCGTGCCAACCAGGAAGTACAGGAACGCGTCATGGATTCCAATGATATAGAGAGAGAACGCGGCATCACTATTCTCTCAAAGAATACAGCCGTTACTTATCACGATACAAAAATCAACATCATAGATACACCGGGACATGCCGATTTCGGCGGTGAAGTAGAACGTGTATTGAAAATGGTAAATGGTGCAGTTCTGGTCGTTGATGCATTTGAAGGTACCATGCCTCAGACCAAGTTTGTGCTGAAGAAAGCACTTGCCCTCAAGCTGCCTGTGATTGTATGTGTGAATAAAATTGACAGACCTGAGGCTCGTCCTGCAGAGGTAGTGGATGAGGTACTGGAACTGTTTATGGATCTGGATGCTTCTGCGGAACAGCTGGACTGCCCGTTCGTATTTGCATCTGCAAAAAACGGATATGCAAGTCTGGATTACGAACAGCCCGGAAAGGATATGGTTCCACTCTTTGAAGCCATTTTAGATTATATTCCTGCACCCAAGGGTGATCCTGAGGCCGGAACTCAGGTACTGATCAGCACGATTGATTATAATGAGTATGTCGGACGTATCGGTGTCGGTAAGGTGGACAACGGTATCATCAAGGTCAATCAGGATGCTGTCATTGTAAATGCCCATGAGCCTGAGAAATCCAGAAAAGTAAAGGTCAGTGCTCTATATGAATATGATGGCTTGAATAAAGTAAATATCAAAGAAGCCGGCATCGGTTCCATCGTTGCGATTTCCGGTATTTCAGATATCCATATCGGTGATACCTTCTGCTCTCCTGAAAATCCTGTTCCGATTCCGTTTCAGAAAATCTCAGAGCCGACCATTGCCATGCATTTCATGGTCAATGATTCTCCGCTTGCAGGTCAGGAAGGTAAATATGTCACCTCCAGACATCTGCGTGACAGACTGTTCAAAGAATTAAATACCGATGTCAGTCTGCGTGTCGAGGAAACAGATACAACAGAATGCTTCAAGGTATCCGGACGTGGTGAGCTGCATCTGTCCGTGCTGATTGAGAATATGCGGCGTGAGGGCTATGAATTTGCCGTCAGCAAGGCCGAAGTTCTATATAAAACCGATTCCAGAGGAAAAAAGATGGAGCCTATGGAACTGGCATACATTGATGTCCCTGATGAATTTACGGGAAATGTCATTGAAAAGCTAGGACAGCGTAAGGGTGAGCTGCAGAATATGTCTCCAATTTCAGGCGGCTACACCAGATTGGAGTTTTCTATTCCGGCACGTGGACTGATCGGATATCGTGGTGAGTTCATGACAGATACCAAGGGAAATGGTATCATTAATACAATATTTGATGAATATGGTCCTTATAAAGGGGATATCCAGTACCGTAAGCAAGGTTCCCTGATTGCCTTTGAATCAGGCGAGTCCATCACCTATGGTCTCTACAATGCGCAGGAACGTGGCATTCTCTTCATAGGAGCCGGTGAGAAGGTCTATGCCGGCATGATTATCGGCCAGAGTGGAAAACCGGAGGATATCGAGTTAAATGTCTGCAAGAAAAAGCAGCTGACCAATACCCGCTCCTCAGGAGCTGATGAAGCACTTCGTCTGTCACCTCCAAAGATCCTGTCTTTGGAACAGGCACTGGAGTTCATAGATTCCGACGAATTGCTGGAAATCACTCCGGAAACCCTGCGTATTCGCAAAAAGATACTGGATCCGACACTGAGAAAACGTTCTCAGTTTAATAAAAATCAGAATTAAATTGAGTTCACTGGAATTTTACGAATTCAAAATTGAAGTCATTAGATATTTTCTTTAGAATGATACAGGATAAAACGACCTGACTATATTGATTGATAGCCAGGTCGTATTTTTGATCTGTTTACTGACTACTTTCATAACATTTTATATTGCCTGCTATTCCACTGTACTCTCTTCGGTGCCTGCGGGCTGTGAATCCGGAATGGATTCCGTCGTTTCTGCTCCTGTACTCCCAAATCCATTTGCCTGTGAAACCTCTTCAAAAGTATCATTTGGCTCAAGTCCGACATCAGCCAGATTCTGCATCTCCTGATTCAATTCATTTACAATTGGCTGTTCCGCTGCGATTGCTGCGGACTCTGCATCCTTTGCAGTTTTCAGTGCTGATTCTGCATTCTGCTGAGCTTTCAGAGCAGCTTCAATTTCCGCCTGATTGTATGTGCTCATATCATCACTGTATTCTGTCTTTGTTACACTTGCCATAGTGTCCGTAAAGGATAATGACTTTGTCGGATCAGCAGGATCCTGATTCAGCCATATATTTCCGGATGCCGCTGGATCGCTATTGACCAGTTCCAGCTTATTAATCCTGTTTGCTGCATCCGAACCATTGTTGCTGGTTACCTTTGCCGTAGTCAAAACCAATGCTCCTGTTTCTGCGTTGTAGTAATATACAGGAACGAGTGTATTTGCTGCAAGCTGTGAATAATCTGTCTCTGTCCAGATGATATCCTGTACAAGCTTCTTATTTGCGTCTTTTCTCTGATCAATCTTGTATCCGAACCCATTACCGGCATCAGCTGCATCACCCAGACTATAGGAAATCGTATCGTCTGCCTGTGTTGTGGATGTATCCTTCACTTCAGATTCAACCTGTTTCTTCAGACCGCCGTCATTATTTACATTATCCGCCTTGACAGCTGAGCTCTTTCCAACCAGTGTGCCTTTTTCATTGATTGGAGCTGCCCAGTTGATTCCGGTTGAATCCAAAGATGTTTCTTTTGTACTGTTACTCTGAAATTTTGTGAAGTACTCATGAATCTTGCTCTCTGCCGTTCCGTTCTTGCCATCCTGTGACAGCTCGTCCTTTAATTCTGTGATACCGGAGAACTTCATATTATAAAATGCAAGTGCCTTGTCCTGTGCCTTTGCCAGTGCTTCATTTGCTGCTGCGATCTCTGTATTGTACTGTGCCTGAGCCGCTAACAGTGCCTTCTGTGCATCTGCTGTATTAATCTTTGCTGTCTCAAGGTCTTTCTTTAATGTATCAATCTTCGCCTGAACCTCTGCTGCTGCTTCAATCTTTCGCTGTGCTTCTGCAGCTGCTGCCTCTGCTGCTCTTCTTGCTGCTTCCTCTGCTGCTGCATTGTCTGCTGTACTGTCTGCTATTGTAGGCTCTGTACCCGTCGAAGGTGTACTGATTGTTCCCTCTGTTACCGCAGGTGCCGCTAACATCGTATCCAGTACAGTTGTCAGCTCGGTCAGTCCTGCTGCCAGTTCTGCCGTATCTGCTGCAGGTGCCGCTGTAAGAGAGGTTGCAGGAGCGGTTACCGTTCCTGCTGCAAGAGGTACCTGTCCATCCGTGATCACTGTATCACCATCCGGCTCATTGACATCGTCCGTGATATCTCCTGATTCAAGCGCTCCCGCCATAGGAATCTCTGCATCCTCAATGATTGTCTCAGCAACAGCCACATCCTTACCGTTTCTGTATATGATAATGCTGCCGACTGTTGCGAATAACAGGAGCAGTACCAGTAATAAAGCAAATGCTCTTTTCTTTTTATCTTTTTTCTCGTTCTGATCTTCCATGCTTTTGTCCTCCGATATCCTTCATTTTTTCTTCTGCTAAATAGTATATCGGATAACTGATTTAAGTCTTAAGTACTAAATTGTTTTTTTTCAAATACTTTAAGATTTTATCTATAAAAAATACCGTGTTTACATGATACAATATCATGGTCACACGGTAGTCATATGCATAAAAAAATCTAAAAATATTATAGATTCAATACATGTGTTGCAATCTGGAAATAAATCATCAGAGATAATGCATCGACGATGGTCGTAATGAAAGGGCTTGCCATAACTGCCGGGTCAAAGCCAATCTTCTTAGCAAGCATAGGCAGTGTACATCCAACCAGCTTTGCAAAAAAGACTGCCATCACCAGAGTCGCACAAACTACAAATGCAATCGACAGCGATACTCTATCAAAAATCATCAGCTTCGCAAAATTAGCAGCAGCAAGCGTAATACCGCAAAGCACTGCGACTCTCGCTTCTTTCCACATGATTGCCAGGATATCTCCAAAATCAATTTCCTGCAGGGATAATGCACGGATGACAGTGACGCTTGCCTGTCCGCCGGCATTTCCACCGGTATCCATCAACATCGGAATAAATGCAGTCAGCACTACATAAGTGCCCAGCGCTTCCTCATAATACAGGATGATTCCGCCTGTAACGGTAGCTGAAATCATCAGAAGCAGCAGCCATGGAATACGTTTTTTCCATGTCTCAAATACTCCGGTCTTCATATATGGTTTATCAGACGGCACAATAGCTGCCATCTTTTCAATATCCTCAGTTGCCTCTTCCCGCATGATGTCGACTACATCATCGACTGTGATGATTCCGACCAGACGATTCTCATTGTCTACAACAGGCATGGAAGTAAAATCATACTTCTGGAATACCATCGCAACCTCTTCCTGATCCATCAGGGTTTTGATCGAGATGACATTTTCATTCATGATATCTCCGATTTTCGCATCTGCATCAGAAAGCAGCAGATAACGGAGTGAAACCGTACCAAGCAGTCTTCTCTGCGCATCCAACACATAACAGATATTGATGGTTTCTTTATCAACACCGGTCTTTCGGATACGCGCAATTGCCTGTTCCACGGTCAGATTTTCCTTCAGATCTACAAACTCGACTGTCATAATGGACCCTGCAGAATCCTCCGGATAACGCAGCAAATGATTGATATCACGCCGTGTTTCTGAATTTGCATTGGCAAGCAGCTTTTTCACTACATTTGCCGGCATTTCCTCCAACAGGTCAGTTGCATCATCTGCCATCAGGTTATTGATGATGTTGGCAGCCTCCCGATCAGTCAGGGCAGCGATAATCATTTGTTCTGTTTCAATCGGAAGGTACGAAAATACATCTGCCGCAATGGATTTGGGCAGAATCCTGAATATTTTAATCAGTTCTTCTTCGGGTAATTCTTCTAAGAGCGTAGCAATATCTGCTTCATTTAACTCA
>CAYRJT010000152.1:0-6289 GCA_964424675.1 uncultured Lachnospiraceae bacterium | reverse complement strand
GTTCCCACGCCTTTGCGATCATATCAAGTGTTTTTTCAGGCGGGAGTTCCTTGATGACTTCCTTGGTTGACTTGTCAACGATTTTTATGGTTACACGGCTCGTACCCTCGTGAATCCCGAATAATGCTTCGGAATTATTCATCTTCTTATTCAACTGCTCTACAGCCTTTTTGATCTGATCAGGTGTTGCCTGCTGCTGTTCACTCTGCTTACCCGCATCCTGTTCGCCCTTCTCATCTGCCTTTGCGATAGCGACAGTAGAGGGATCTGACTGCATTGTAGTCTCCTGAGCCTTTCCATCCGTGTAATCAGCTTCAGTTTTTGTTACCTGCTGTGGTTGTTTGATTGCCTGTGCCTGATATGTCATTGCACTGCTTAACGGTTCTATTGCCATTACGGCCACCTCCTTGTGAATCCTTGTTAATATTGCCCTTTAACTTTTTATCGTCACAAACTAAGAAAAAGATTAGTCTTTTTCTGATTGATCAAAAAAGATTTTTAAGTGCTTCCATACCTTCAGGCTCCATAGCCGCCTTGTTGGCCTCCTGAATCTGCAGATAGACCTCTTTACGATAGATTGGAATTTCCTTTGGTGCAGCAATGCCGATTTTTACCTGATCTCCCTTGATATCCAAGATCGTTACCTCTATACAGTTATCGATTACGAGTGCTTCATTTTTCTTTCTGGATAAAGCCAGCATACTATTCACCTGCCTTTTCTTTTGCTGCCATCAGTATATCATAGATGGGATATTTCACTGCATACTGCTCGCCCTCTGCGATGACCTGGCAGGCTCTGCAATTATCTCCATTTATAACCATCGGAGCTCGAAGATTGATTGTCATCTGTTTAATATCCTTTGGCACCGTGATTGTGACCAGTACCAGCATATCATTCTGGTCCAGATTGCCTAATGGTGTGAGCAGTTCATCCTCTATCTCTGGATTATAAGTATCCACGATAAACAACGGATTAATCACTGGCATGGCAAATGCAGGTTCCTGTACAGACTGCATCCAACTGATGTTGGATTTATCATTCTCACTGTCATGAATCAGCATGAAGTCCTTCAACTCCGAAAATCCCACAATACCAGTCTCAAATCGGATCAGCTTATCTTCACTGACTTCAATTTCACCGAACAATTTCGTTTTAATCACCATAATTTCTTCTCCTTTTTATGTTGCTGATATCTGATCTACAAATAGTTCAGCAAGGTCTGCTGTGAGATCTTTCCTGCTGCCAGCAGTGCCGCATCATATGCAAGCTCGGCATTGGCCAGATCGATTGCTGCTGTTGCCACATCTACATTTTCATTTTCAGATGCCAGCTGGTTTACGCTGGTCTGCTGTTCCTTCATACGGGTCGTTGTCAGGGTCAGACTGGTACCACGTGCGCCACAGTTGGCGATGGCAAGGTTCGTCTGATCCAGATACTCCTGTGAGTTTGTAATATTACTCTTGAACAGATTTTCCATCTTGTCCTGCAGAAGTGTCTTTTCTTTCTCTGCGTCTTCCAGCATGGAAGCGATAGTCGCCTGCTGTGTCTCATTATATTGAGAGTCTGACTGCATTGCTTTCAACTTTGTAATCTTGTCTTCTGCGTCAATCACAGCCTGCGTCGCATTGATCATTTCATCTATGTCTCTGGTGATGTCATGATCATAGACCTCTCCTGCGAGAGTATTGACTCTCAGATGCTGGTTTGCACTTACATCATAGGCGATGATTTGTTCTGAGTAAATGTGGTTGATGGGATTCAACGCATCTGTCGTATCTACACAATTAAAATAATGCTCCGGTCTCAAATCGCCCTCTGACCACTGACCCTTATCATAAGTAAATCCAATGACATCTGTTCCTTCTATATTTTCCAGATTGCTTAAAGTATTGTAAGCTGTCGATCCGAGAATCATTTCTCCTGTCTCTGCAATATAATAAGCTTTATTAGCATCAGCAGGTTCGTTGACTACATACGCGCTGTCCCCATCGCCCGCCAGTGTCTTGGATACTACTTCAATAGACGATGTCGTATAAAAATTCTGAACAGCTCCTGTCGATGTCAGATTGACCGTTACATTACCTGCCGTCATAGTATGGGAACCATCTGCGTTTTTTGTAATACCATCTGTTAAGGTAAAAGTTCCGTCTTCATTTTTTACAAATGAGCCGGCAGAAGAAGTATAAGTGCCATCAGCATTTTGAGTGATCGTATACGTCGTTGCTGTTCCGCCAGGTGTCGGTGTTGTTGTGATTGTAAATCCTGTTGCAGTTTTGGAAGATGTCGCATCTGCCAGCGGTGTTTTATACTCAATCTCATGAGGCGTCGTTGTTGCATCCATTTCATCATATGAAAGGCGAATCCGGTGTGCTTCGTTATCTTTTGGATCAGTTGCTGCAATATTGGTAACATCTACTTTACCTGACACATACTTAATCGTATCAATATCTGCCGCATTAAATCCTTCTGTAATGGAAAAGTTCTGTGCAGTATCTTTGCCATAGGTCAGGCTTTCCCCTGTTCTATAGCCTGTAAAGACGGTTCTGCCTGCATAGTCTGCATTGCCTGCTGAGTATACCTGAGACTTTAACTCTTTCAGGTTAGCCAGCACTTTTGCTCTGTCTGTGGCTGTCAGATCATCACTCGACCCCTGTACACAGTACTCATACATATCCTCTATCGCGCCCTGCGTCGTCTTGAGAGCGGACTCTGTCACCTCCAGCCAGGACTTGGCATCCGGGATATTCTTCTCATAGTACTGGGAAATTTCGTTCAGGCTGCTGCGTAGACGCAGTGCTCTGATGGCTACGACCGGATCCTCGGAGGGTCTGGATATTTTCTTTTGTGTTGAAACCTGTGTATTCAATCTGTCTACAGATACCTTATTATTGTTAATATTGGTATTTGTATTACTGGTCATCATCTTGTTCGTAATTCTCATGCTCATATTTCTTCCTCCTTTTTCATCGGCGGCAGTATTGCATTGCTGCTGCCAAGGGGACTAAGCCACTTCCATGTTGCCTGTCTGCCATCTTACCATTGATCAATTCTATACGCCGGTTTGCTCTATCAGCTTGTCATAAATCTCTGTCATGACCTGGATCATCTTGGATGAAAGGTTGTACGCATTCTGGAATTTCACCAGATTCAGAGCTTCCTCATCATTATCAACACCGGATACTGACAGTCTTTGCTGTGTAATTGCCTTCGAAATATTCTGAAAGTTGTTCTGGAATGTATTTGCACTATTTGCATTCAGCGCTATATCTGCCGTAATGCACTGCAGAAATTCTGCTGAGGAACAACCCCGGAAGGACATCACGTCTTTATCAGACTTGACCTTCAGCATCTCATCAACCAGTTCATTCTTGTCAATGCCATCACTGATTTTTTTGGTTGTTGCAAACTTACGGGCATCAGCTATCATCTCATCTGATACTGCAAAGCTGGCTGCTGTCAGCTTATAATAGGTATCCTTTCCGCTCTCTGTAACCGGGTCAGCCGGATTAACATCACGGAATTTGTACGGATTTTTATTGTCTGTAATATTCTGTGCCATAAAGAAAACATCTGCATCATTACCATCGAGATCCTGTCCCTGTTTTACAATATCATTAAACGTTTCTGCAAAGGTACGTACCCACTCGTTCATCTGTGACTGGTAGTAAGGAATACCCTGATAATCAATCGCTCTGCCTACCTCAGCATCCTGACCCACCAGACCTGCGACGTTTGTGCCCGCTGCCAGATTGAAGGTATAGCTCTGTGTGTCTGAATTGTAAGACCAGCTGTCAAATGCCAGCTCAAAACCATTGATATTAATCAGCCCATTCTCCGGCAATGTTGTCTTCGTCAGATCTGTCAGCCAGTCTTCTGTCACCTTTACGGTAGCGGTAGTTATAGGCGGCGTTCCGCTTGTACCTACTTCTGTCACCTTCCCGGTAAAATACTCTTCATTATTTCCATCTCTGATCTCAATCAGACCCTTGAGTTCACCGCCCAGGCTGCCTCCGTACAGATTGAACTGCAGTCCGTTTGACCATTCCACATTATAAAGACCTTCTGCATCAGACTGATTGACCTTTTCAGCTCTGGCTACACAGCTCAGAGTGTTATACTCATATCCATCGACCAGCGTCTGGCCTGCGATCTTCACAGTATATTTATTGGCTCCGGACAGTTCACTGCCACCCTCTGTCGTATAGATCGGTGTTTCTTTGACTTCTACATCCACTGCCAATGACAGCTGATCAATCAGCAACGATCTCTCGTCACGCAGTTCATTCGCGGTAACCCCTGTCATTTCTATGATATTGATCTGTTTATTCAGATTGGCTACCTGTGTTGCAATGGAATTAATCTCATCTGTCTTGTTCTTAATCTCTGCGTTTGCGTCCTCCTGCAGCTTGGTCAGATCTGTTGACATCTCATTAAAATAAGTCGTCAGATTACCTGCAAATGAGATGAACTGTGCACGGACAGCTTCATCTCCTGCACTCTTTTTCACCTCAGCGAGTGCACTGTAGAAATCATCATAGATAGCTGTAAATCCGTCCACTGTCTCGCTTTCCATAAAATAGTTCTCAACCTGCTTCATGTAGTCTGACAGAATATTGTACTCGCCCTGATCAGCATTATTATTCCAGTATTTTGTATCATAATAGACATTCCTGATCTGCTGGATAGCAGTTGTCAATACACCGGCACCAGCCATACCGTAGGTTGTATTGGTACGCAGAGCATCGGCTGCCTTCTGGATGGCTTCCTGGCGGCTATAGCCTTTGGTCTCAACATTTGAGATGTTATTGCCTGTCGTATTGATGGCTGCCTGTGCGCTGGTCAGTCCTGTATATGCTATATTAAGTCCAAAAAATGTAGATGGCATCTGCGTCACTCCTTTCCATTGTCTATCATATTCATCGTCATCTTTCTACTTTAAGTTAAGCAGTGTCTGCAACATATCGCTGATCACATTGATGTACCGGCTCGACGCATTGTACGCATTCTGAAACTTGATCATATTAGTCAGTTCTTCATCTGATGACACTCCCATGACCGCCTCTCTTGCATCATCTACTGAAATGACTGTCTTGGACTGTGTCTGTGCAATATTTTTATAAACAGAGCCATCATTTGCCACCTGTCCGATCAGGGCTGAGTAGTAATCCTTGAAATTCAGGTGTGCCTCCAGCGTTGGATTCAATGTATCGAACGTATTGTCAAATGCCTGCTCTAATGCATTTGCCTTTTCCTTATCAACAGTTCCGTCAGCATTGACAAAGCTGAGCAGAGATGCCTGTTTGAGCAGATCTGGATTGATCTTCAGATTATTAGAGGTATACATCGAGGATACGTTGGATGGACTTTCGCTAGTGTCCTCTGCAACATATCTATACTTCCCATAATCAGGATCTGTCGGGTCAGTTACTTCTTTATATCGTTCTGTTCCAAGTCTGACAAATAACTCATAGGGACATTTTTCTGCAGTATCATAGGTCGGGTGTGTCGCATCCGGATTTGTCTCTCCACACAGCACATTATTCATCGTTGTTACAACACCATGGATCAGGTTATCGAATTCAGCCTGAATATTCATGATCAGTGACGGCTGGATATCTCTCTCATATGACTGAATCAGTTCACCCGCCGCATCATATTTATCATCAAAATCTGAATAATTTGCTGCGTGATCGCCACGTGCAAGCACGAGTGCCTTGAGCTTTCCGATATCACTGTCCAGATCTGATGATATCTCTTTTGTCAGATCAAATACAGGTGTGTCTGAGTTCTGCGGCCATACCGGAGTATAGAAGCCTGTACCGGGATCCATAACAGTACCCATCTCATAAACACGATCTCTTGCGATGAAGGTCGAGCCCTCGATCTTGACAGATACGACTCCCTCCTGATCCTCATCGTACGATATATTTGCATAACTAGACAGTTCATCCAACAGCTGATTTCTCTGATCTCTCAGGTCGTTTGCCTCTTCGGAACCGATCTCCAGTTTTCTGATCTGTTCATTCAGGGCACTGATCTGATTGCCGTATTTATTGATGGTACCAACGATGTCCTTGACTTCGTCATTTAATGTACTTTGATATGAAGAAAGACCGCTGTACACAGAACCTGCTCTCTCGATAAAGGTTGCAGCCTTTGATACGAGCTGTCCCTGCACCACTGTGCTCGAGGGATCCTTTTGCAATTCCTGTACGGCCGTCCATAGATCTGAGAGCGACGTTTGAAAAGCCACACCTTCCATCTCTCCAAATAATGTCTCAATCTCAT
>CAYRJT010000151.1:0-6289 GCA_964424675.1 uncultured Lachnospiraceae bacterium | reverse complement strand
AACTATGAGTGGACCGATATGTATGACAGATTTGCAAAAGAAGCTGAAGAGGAAGGCTTTTCTGAGTTAGCAGCACAGTTTCGAGGAGTTGCCAAGATCGAGAAATCTCATGAAGAGAGATATCGTGCACTTCTCAAGAATGTTGAGATGCAGGCTGTCTTTGAGAAGTCTGAGGAGAAGATGTGGGAATGCAGAAACTGTGGACATCTCGTGATGGGCAAAAAAGCTCCGGAGGTATGCCCGGTATGTGCACATCCTCGGAGCTATTTTGAAGTCAGAGAAGAAAATTATTGATCATGATATTTGATTGAGGACTTCTGTGAGACTGAGATTTTTCTCTCGTGCAATGCAAGCCAGATCCTCATATTCATACTTGGTTTTAATCACGCCATACCCTTCGGATTGCTTCTGACGAACTGATCCGAGGGGTGTGTCTATGTTCAGGGTTTTACGATTCATAGTATAGCGATGGCTGATATTCTCTCGAATTCCAATTGTTGTAGTATGCTTCATCATCAATGAAATCATGGATTCTCTGTCAGAGTCTTTGCACATCACGCAAAGAAGTATGCCGGGACGTGACTTTTTCATTCCGACAGGGACAGTATATACTTCCAGAGCTCCGGCATCAAAAAGGCGTTCCATTGCAAAGCCGATTGCTTCCGGAGTCATATCATCTATATTGCAGCAAAGCTCTGTAACCAGATTGTCATGATCCTCTGCCAGACCGAATGAGGCACGAACACAGTTGGCCGCCTCAAAGTCCTTGTTTCCCATTCCGTAACCAATGGATTCTGTAATCATAACAGGCATGTTTCCAAATTGCACTGCAAAGTGTTTCAATAACGCGGCACCTGTAGGGGTACAGAGCTCACCCTTGATTGTTCCACTATAGATAGGGATGTCTCGTAAAATATAGGCCGTTGCAGGTGCGGGAACCGGCAGGATGCCATGTGCACATCTGACCTGGCCGCTGCCGACGTGAATCGGAGAGACAATGATCTGCTCCGGAGCCAGCTTATATATGAGCAGACACACAGCAGTGATGTCTGCAATTGCATCCATAGTTCCGACCTCATGAAAATGAATATCAGTTACGGGAACACCATGGACATGATTCTCGGCTTCAGCAATAATCTGATAGACAGCCAGAACATCTGCCTGCACCTTTTGAGGCAGCGGCAGCTTCCGGATGATATGTACGATTTCATGCAAGCTACTGTGATGATGTGTATGCTCGTGATCGCCATGATCATGTTCTTCATGTTCATGGATATGATGATGTCCGTGTTCCTGATGCTCCTCATGTTCGTGGTGGTGCGCATGTACATCAATGGATTCTTCTTCCTGTCCGTGAAGCTTGACAGTGATGTGAGTTCCGTGGATGCCACATTTATCAGTCATGTTTTTTTCCACACTGATACCCGGAATGCCCAGATGGTTCATTTCATCAATAAATGCATCCTGATCAGGCAACAGCTCTGATAATGCAGCAGTCAGCATGTCACCGGCAGCTCCCATGCTGCAGTCGATATATAATGTTTTTTTATGATATTGATTCATTTCGCACCTCCAGATCGAGTAATATGGCATCGTAGTCATGTTTTAATTCATCTATAATTGCAGTTCTGTGTTTCATAAGCAGTGCAGTCTGAGCTTCTGTGATTTGAAGTCTTGCTGCATTTCCATATAACCGGACGCGAAAATCAGAAAAACCGAGTGAAGACAGATAATTCTCTGCATGTTCTGTTTTACTCAGCTTATCTGCCGTGATAGGAGAACCAGAGGGTATTCTGGTCGCCAGGCAGGCATAAGCCGGTTTGTTCCATGTGAAAAGTCCGGCCTCCTTTGATAAGCGTCGTATTTCATCTTTAGTCAGTCCACACTCTCGCAGTGGTGACAGAACTGAAAGTTCGGCCAGAGCTTTCATGCCTGGGCGATCTGTTACGTCATCAGATGCATTGGTTCCATCAATCAATACAGTCCGGCCGTCAGCCATTGCATGCTCTGCAATTTGTGAGAAAATCACTTTTTTGCAGTGATAACAGCGATCCGGCGGATTAGAGATTACAGCGGGCTCAGACAGGATGTCCACAGATATAATCTGCAGATCAACACCTAGCTGTCTGGCCAGTTGCTGGGCATCGTTCAGCTCAAATTGAGGCTGGAAGGCTGATTTCACATAATATGCACGGACATCGGCATGACACTGCGTTGCCATATAGAGCAAATATGCTGAATCAACACCGCCCGAAAAGGCCAGCGCGATATGCCCATGCTCTTGAAAAAACGTTGAAAGCTCCATTTATTCACCTGTTTTCGTAGTTGAAACAATCAGTTAGGCAAATTGTACACACTATAAATAGGGTTGTCAAGAAAGACAGATTTCCATTGAATGAAATTCTAAAACATACTATAATGAAATAAGATGCAGCTGATTTTGCATCTCAAACTGTAACAATAGTGGAGGCAGATATGCCCGGATATATTCCTTTGAAAGATATTATCAAACAGCTTCCGATCAGGACAGGGGATAACCTGTTTGTGACTTCGGATGTCAAACAGCTGCTGTACAGCTGTATCGAACATCAGGATGATACGGATCTGAATGTATTGATCGACAGTCTGATTGAGGCAGTCGGACCGGATGCAACCATTGTGATTCCTACATTTAACTGGGATTTTTGCAAGGGTAAAGCATTTGATTATTATAAAACACCATGCAAGACGGGGTCGTTGGGAAAGTTTGCTCTAAAAAGAAGTGATTTTAAGCGCACAAAACACCCGATATACTCCTTTGCTGTATGGGGAAAGGGTCAGGATGAACTCTGTGCCATGGATAATAAAAGCTCCTTTGGCGTGGATTCACCATTTACCTATGTGACAGAACATCATTTTAAGAATCTGTTGATTGATAAGGATTGTCAGCATTCATTTGTTTACGTGCACTATGTGGAGGAACAGGTTGGTATCACATACAGGTATCTGAAGGATTTTACAGCAGATTATACAGATGAGCATGGTCACACGCGTCAGGCTACGTATTCCATGAATGTCAGAGATCTGGATCTGGATGTGGAAATTACGATATATCCACTAGAGGAAGACTTCGTGCGGGCCGGTGTGTCCAATCGTTATCAGGTTAACGGAATTGAATATAAGATAATAGATCTTGCAGGGGCATACCCCATCATAGCGGATGACGTGGCTAATAACCGCAGCCGTAAGATCAGTACCTATATTGGACAGTAGAATCATAATTGACAGGAGAATCAATATGCAGGGAGAGAGTATGTATGCGCTTGCGAAAGAATTGTTTCCAATTTGCCGCAGCATTACGGGGAACGGTGTGCGCAGGACATTTGAAATATTGAAAAAATATTGCCCGCAGATCAGGCTGTATGAGATACCCAGCGGTACGCAGGTATATGACTGGACAGTTCCGAAGGAGTGGAATATCCACGGAGGCTATCTGGCAGATGAGCAGGGCAATCACATTGTAGACTTTGAAGAAAGTAATCTGCATATACTTGGCTATTCTGTACCGACAGATCAGACGCTGTCACTGGAGGAACTGGAGGAGCATTTATATACCCTGCCCAAACAACCTGAGTTAATTCCCTATACAACCTCTTATTACAGAGAACGCTGGGGATTCTGCATGTCGCAGAAACAAAAGGATAAGCTGAAGCCCGGAAACTATCATGCATTCATAGATACAACGCTGGAGGACGGAAGCCTGACCTATGGAGAGGTAATTATTCCCGGAGAGACAGAGGAGGAGATTTTTCTTTCCACATATATCTGTCATCCTTCGATGGCCAATAATGAGTGCTCAGGACCAGCATTGATGGTACATCTGGCAAATTGGATCGAAGCACTTCCCAGACGTAAATATACTTATCGCCTGGTTTTTGTGCCAGAGACAATTGGTGCAATCACATATCTGAGCCGGAATCTGGACGTTATGAAGCAAAGGGTGATTGCTGGATTCAATCTGACCTGCGTCGGCGACGACAGAACCTATTCTATGATAAGCTCACGGTATGGTGATACGCTTGCAGACCGGACACTGCATAATGTTTTACAGCATCATTATCCAGATTATAAAGTCTATTCCTACTTAAAAAGAGGCTCTGATGAACGTCAGTACCAGGCACCGGGGGTAGATCTGCCGGTAGTCTGCTTTTGCCGCTCCAAGTATCACGAGTATCCGGAATATCATACATCTGCAGACAATCTTTCTATGATATCCGCAGAGGGATTTCAGGGCAGTTATGATGTCATCACAAAATGTATAGAAGCATTGGAATACAATGAATATTATCAGGTTACATGCCTGTGTGAACCGCAGCTTGGGAAACGTGGACTGATACCAACGGTCAGCAGCAAGGACACTTCGCTGGAGAAGAAAGCACAGGATATTAAAAATATTGTCGGCTACGCCGATGGAAAGATCGATCTGCTGGAACTGAGTGATATGATCAAGGTGCCTGTAAATGAGTTGGTTCCGTTGATAAAAAAGCTGCTTGATGTAAAGCTGCTTCGGATAACAGAGCATTCATAAATATAAAATAAATGCATTGGAACAAAGTTCCGGCAGAATAATAAAGGAATAGAATATGACAAGACAAGATATATTGAAAGCAGTACAGGAAATTTTCAGAGAAGTATTTGATGATGAGGATCTCATGATAGAAGATGAGACGAATGCAGATGATATAGAGGATTGGGATTCGTTTGAACATATATCGCTGATTATAGCCATGGAAGCGGAATTCTCTATGAAGTTTGATATCAAGGAAGTCAATCAGCTGGAGAATGTAGGCCAGATGATCGATCTGATCAAGAGAAAGATGGAAGAGTAAAGATTGAACAAATTCACGGAGGCTGTTATGAACCGATATACTTACCAGGAGCTGGAAGTAGGCCAGAAGGAGCATTTTACTGTTACAGTTACAGAAGAAGATCAGGCAGCTTTTTGCAGGATCACAGGAGATATCAATCCACTGCATCAGGATCCTGCGTATGCACAGAAAAAAGGACACAAGAGCTGTGTAGTATACGGAATGCTTACGGCATCTTATTATTCAACGCTGGCGGGGGTATATCTGCCGGGAGAACGCAGTCTGGTACATAGCGTGAAAAGTAAATTTCTCAAGCCTGTATACATTGGTGACACATTATTTATAGAAGGAACAGTCACTGATAAAAATGATACGTTTCAGATGATCACTGTCAAAGCAGTGATTCAGAATCAGGACGGGGTCAAGGTATCAAAAGCGGAGCTGCAGATCGGTCTTATCTGAAGGGAGATGTAAGAAATGGAAGGTGTTGAGCAGTTACAGAAGTGGATTGACGAAAGTGGGTATATTGTCTTTTTTGGAGGGGCGGGTGTCTCTACCGAAAGCGGCATACCGGACTTTCGAAGTGTGGACGGTCTGTATCATCAAAAGTATGATTATCCTCCAGAGACTATCCTGAGTCATACTTTTTATATGCATAAAACAGAGGAATTCTACAAATTTTACAGAGACAAATTGCTATGTGAGGGAGCAAAGCCCAATGCCGCACATTTGAAACTGGCTGAGCTGGAGGCGGCAGGTAAGCTAAAAGCTGTTGTAACCCAGAACATAGACGGACTTCACCAGGCGGCCGGAAGCAAAAAGGTATTGGAACTGCATGGATCAGTACTGCGCAACTATTGCCAGAAGTGCGGAAAATTTTATGATGTGGCATATATTAAGGAAACCACAGGGGTACCGACCTGTGAATGTGGGGGGAATATTAAGCCGGATGTAGTTCTTTATGAGGAAGGGCTGGATCAGAGTATCATGCAGGAATCTGTCAGCAATATCAAAAATGCAGATATGCTGATCATAGGTGGAACTTCGCTGGCTGTATATCCGGCAGCAGGACTGATTGATTATTACCGAGGGAAGCGACTGGTACTCATTAACCGTGATACGACACCAATGGACGGACGAGCGGATCTCGTGATACACGGAAGCATTGGCGAGATATTAGGGCAGATCAAGGTGAATGAAAATGGAATATAAAGTCGGAGACATCATAAAATTAAAAAAGAAGCATCCCTGTGGCAGCTTTGAGTGGGAAATTCTCAGAGTTGGAGCTGATTTTCGGATAAAATGCCTCGGATGTGAACATCAGGTGATGGTTCCGCGTAAACTAATAGAGAAAAATACAAAAGAAAGAAAAGAAATGGGATAAAATGCTTGAAATATCAAGGATTTTATGGTATCATAAGTCCTCGTGATATATTTTAACC
>CAYRJT010000150.1:2336-6328 GCA_964424675.1 uncultured Lachnospiraceae bacterium | reverse complement strand
GTTATGGACAAGTGAGGCTGTCAGCAACCTTGTGAAAAATGCATTGGATCATACAGGCTCCGGAGACATAGTTAACATAACGTGGGATGAAACGCCTGCCATGCTCCGCATTTGGATCAAGGATAACGGAAGCGGTATCCCGGAAGAGGATATCCATCATATATTTAAACGTTTCTACCGCGGCTCCAAGGCAAATGATACGCTAGGTATCGGTCTGGGGCTGTCACTTGCAAAGTCTATTATAGAAGGACAGGACGGCTCCATCTCTGTGCAGAGTCAGGTGGGCGAGGGGACGACGTTTGTGATTAGCATGAAGCGAATGATGATTTGAAAAAGGAACGATCTTGTCCACTTGTAAAGAGAACTGCTCATTATTATTTCCTTACTGGATTGTAAGGTTAAATTCACCCGGATGTAAGGTTCGGGTGATATGCTGTCTTATGTGATAGGGAGTAAGCCTATTGCATAAAATGCTCCGCGAGGATGTGCGATTCAGAAAGGATAGAGAAATTATGGAATTATTGAAGGTAGAACATTTATGTAAGACATACGGAGCCGGAGAGGCCAGCGTGGAGGCTTTGAAGGATGTTTCATTTACGATGGAAAAGGGCGAGTTCACAGCAATCGTAGGTGAGTCCGGTTCCGGAAAGAGCACATTGTTAAACTGCATCGGGGGCTTAGACACAGCAACCTCGGGTAAGGTGTCACTTGCGGGTCAGGATTTATTTTCCATGAAGGAAAATGAGCGGACAATCTTTCGCAGACGGAATATCGGATTTGTATTCCAGTCATATCAGCTGGTATCAGAATTGACAGTGGAGCAGAATATCGTATTTCCGCTGCTGCTGGATTATCAGAAGCCGAATCAGGCGAGAGTGGATGAGATGCTGAAGGTACTTGGACTGACAGAACGCAGAAATCATCTGCCAAGTCAGCTCTCTGGAGGACAGCAGCAAAGAGTGGCAATCGGACGTGCATTGATGACGAAGCCGATGCTTGTGCTGGCAGATGAACCAACCGGCAATCTGGACACTAAGAACAGTCAGGATGTCATGGATCTGCTGTATCAGGCATCCAGACATTTCAGTCAGACGGTGCTGATGATTACCCATAACATGAACCTGACGGACAATGTAGACCGCGTGATACGAGTGTCCGACGGCATTGTGACAGATCTGGGGAGGAATGCGAGATGAAACGATATCTTGACTTAATCCCGATCTCTGCACGGGTTCATAAGAAGCAGAGCAAAATGACACGTGTCTGCATCATACTGGCTGTATTTCTGGTAACTGCCATTTTCAGCATGGCAGATATGGAAATCAGAAGTCAGTATTTGCAGACAATTAAATCTGATGGAAACTGGCATGCAATGTTCAAGGAGATCACGGAAGAGCAGGCTGAAAGCATAGCAGCAGCTCCCGAGGTGGAAGCCGCCTCCTGGTATGATGTGCTGAATTACAGACTGGATGAAGCTTATGAGATTGACGGAAATCGTGTGGCAATCTGTGGATTTGAGGAGGATTTCTATGAATTGATGCCGGCTGCTGAGATTGTGGAGGGCGAGAGCTTTGCGGATGCAATGACTACACAAGTCAACAAAGAAAAAGGCATTAGTACTGTACTTACACTCAATGCAAAAGAAAAGCTTCATGTTCAAGTCGGAAACAACGTTATGTTAACTATGCCTGATGGCAGAGCACAACAGCTGCGGATTTCAGGCTTTACGAAGGACACCGGCATGATCATGAAGGATGACGCCATTGGTGTATTTGTAGATATTCCTACGATTGCATTATTGAAGGGAAACGCTGATCATGAAGAAATGGCATACTATGTACAGTTTTCAAGAACCAGTAATATCCCTAAGGTAATTACAAGAATAGAGAATGAACTGGGTCTGACAAAGGAACAGGTCGGTAGAAATGAGAAGCTGCTCGGGGTTATGGGTATGAGCAGGGATTCTTATATCCTGCAGTTATATGGTGTGGCAGCAGTACTGGCCATATTGGTCATTACAGCCGGAGTGCTGATGATTGCAGGCAACCTGAACAGCAATGTCGCAAAGCGGACAGAGTTCTTTGGTATGATGCGCTGTCAGGGAGCAACGAAGGCGCAGATTAAGCGATTTGTCAGACTGGAGGCATTGAACTGGTGTAAGAGTGCAGTTCCGGAGGGTGTTGCAGGCGGTATTGCTGTGACATGGATTTTATGTAATATGCTGCGTCTTGCAAGTCCGGGATATTTTTCTGAAATGCCTGCATTCGGAATTAGTACAATGGGGATTTTATTTGGTATTGTCATTGGAGTAATTACCGTCTTAATTGGAGCATCCGCACCGGCAAAGCGTGCAGCAGCAGTGTCTCCGCTGACGGCAGTGTCCGGAAATTCCTATTATTCAGAGACAGAAGGAAGCAGCAGTAGAAAATCAAAGACTAAGAAGATACATGCAATAAAAGTGAGTAAGAATGCAAGAAAAATAGGAAGAGTAGAAATATTAAAAAAGAGTCCTATTAGAATATCTAAATTTCTCCACGTAGAGACTTCACTCGGAATCCATCATGCATGCGGCAGCAAGAAGAATTATTTCCTGATGGCAGGCTCCTTTGCATTCAGTATCATACTGTTTCTTGCATTTACAACAGCCATTGACTTCCTTGGTCATGCACTTTCACCGGTGCAGCCATATACACCTGACTTGTCCGTTATCAGCTCTGATAACACCTGCTCCATAGAATCAAAGGTGATGGAGGAAATCAGTCAGAGTGCAGGAGTCAAGAGGGTTTATGGGAGAATGTTTGCCTATGCACTTCTGGCTAGAATCGGAGATCAAGATATGCAGATCAACTTAATCTCATACGAAGATAACCAGTTCCGGTGGGCGAAGGATGACTTGACAGAAGGGCAGCTTCGGGATGTTATCAATGGCTCAGCAGTTCTGACGGTTTATGATATGAACAATCCGCTGCAGGCGGGGGATACCATACAAACGACCATTGCAGGCAAGGAACAGGAGCTGCAGATTGCAGGAGTCCTGTCAGACTGTCCATTTCATCGTGAAGAGGGTATTGAGACCATGATCTGTTCTGAGGAAACATTCCGCAGACTGACCGGAGAGAACGGATATACCATTCTGGACATACAGCTTGGCAGGAAAGCAACCGATGCAGATGTGGCATCAATTAGGAAGCTAGCTGGAGATGATGTACAGTTTTCAGACCAGAGGATGAGCAACAGTGATGTCAGAGGAGCCTATTACTCCATGTCCATCTTCATCTATGGCTTCTTGATTATCATCGCACTCATTTCAGTATTTAACATCGTAAACAGCATTGCCATGAGCGTATCTGCAAGGCTGGGACAGTACGGAGCCATGCGTGCCATTGGTATGAGTGACAGACAGGTGATTAGAATGGTTGGAGCAGAGGCATTGACCTATTCAGTCAGCGGAGTGGCTTTCGGATGTTTGCTGGGACTGCCCATTAACAAAGCCCTGTTTAGCAGCATGATTACCTTCCGTTGGGGAGATGCATGGCAGCTGCCGATAGGCTCTATGTTGGTCATCATCCTGACCGTCAGCGCCGCCACCATCCTTGCAATCTATGGCCCTGCAAAGCAGATTCGAGAGATGACCATCGTAGATACCATTCGGGGAGAATAAGATAGTGAGTGAATAAAACTGACTTTTGACATTCATATATGAGGGAGCGGAGTAATCCGCTCCCTGATTTCTTGGGACTTCCCACTCACTTCTGGTTTTGCAGGCTTTTCACTTGCTACCTTTGCTTCCGTTCCCCATGTAGTGGGGGTTTTAGACAAAGAAGCATGCTACCTTTGCTTCCGTTTCTAAAATAGTGAGGATTTTGGACAAGAAGCATGTTTCATAAGCGCAGGCAATTCCAAACAAGCATCTATAAAATATTGTGCTGCCCTATATTGGACAATAGAAGCTTTGCAACCCCAGTACAAATTCCAGCAAAACAGGATTTGCT
>CAYRJT010000150.1:0-2236 GCA_964424675.1 uncultured Lachnospiraceae bacterium | reverse complement strand
TTGTCCAAAATTTCTTGGATTCTTTCATATCATATCATGCCACATTATCAGCACGTATCTACTATGATTGACTGACAAACGAGCTACTATGTTTTAATTGACTTTACTTGTTTTACTACAGCTTTTTGCAATCAAGCTTAAAAATCCTATAGTAAGAAACCATCATTAATGATACAATTATCAATAGAGTATTTACTGTATTTGTTTAAAGGAGAAATACTAAAAATGTCCAAATTAATTTTATTTCATGGTACTCCTGATAAAATAGTGCAACCAGTTTTTGGTGGTGGCGAGGATAGGCATGACTACGGAAAAGGTTTTTATCTGACTGAAAGCTCCGAATTAGCAAAAGAATGGGCCGTCTGCAGACCAAATGCCACAAATGGGTGGGTACATCAATACGAACTTGATACAGCGGGCCTAAAGATACTGGATTTTGGGGAAAATCATGTGCAGGCATGGCTTGCCGAACTGATGAAACACAGAGATGCTTCTGACTCTAAGCGATATCATGTACTTGCAGGAAGGTTTATAGAAAGGTATGGACTAGATACAGCAAATTATGATGTGATTAAGGGTTGGAGAGCGAATGCATCATATTTTTACATAGCAAAGGAGTTTGTACGGGATAATATTGATATGGACATTCTGGAGGAGCTTCTTTCCTTGGGAGGACTGGGAATTCAGTATTGCCTCAAGTCCAAAGAGGCCTATTCCAGACTTCGTGAAATAGAAGGTGGTTTGTCTATTGTTGATTACACAGAATTTAACAATCAGTACAATTTGCGTGATATTACTGCAAGGAAGAAAATGCGTGAGCTAGTTGATTCTGATGCTAATAAGGTTACAAAGGTGTTCAGCACTTTGGTAGAGAGGTGATAACAATGGGGGCATATGCCGAAGACTATTTAAATGATGTGGTGGAAAATCAAGGAAAACTTTTTGACTTTGTGGCTCAAAACTATCCGGATAAAGACACGGAAGACTTCATCAAAATTTATATGGAAAGCAAAACGAGAAACAGCATAGATGAAGCAAAAGCATATGTGAATACAATGAATGCAAAAGAACTATGGGAGTATTTTTGCTCAACTGAGCAATACGTGTTAAAATCAGGCAAGGCTCTTGAGGGATTTATACCTGATTGGATAGGAGAATTTTATGCTTATTATCAATGGTACTACAATATTTCGAGTGCAGAGCTCATTAAAAAAGTACCTATTGATTTTTTGAAAAAGGCTTATTTGGGACTTCATGATCTGGAGCTTGATTTGGCAGTACAGAAAGTCGGTGAAGTGTAGTGCAGATAATTTGCTTTCATAACCCTGAAGAAGAGAATGGATATTTGAGCAATTGGTATTTATCTGATTTTACTTTCGATGGAGTAAGCTTTTCTTCTATGGAACAATATATGATGTATCAAAAAGCTGTCTGCTTTGGTGATGAAGCAATAGCCCATCAAATACTGCAAACAGAAGATGTTTCTACAATAAAGGCACTCGGACGGCTGGTATCTGGATATGATGAAAAACACTGGAATGGAGTTCGCCAAATCGTTGTATACGAAGGGCTTTATGCAAAGTTCTCACAAAATGAGGAATTAAAAACAAAGCTTAAGGCGACAGAAAATGTTCTTCTAGCGGAATGTGCGGTTAAGGACTGCATCTGGGGCATTGGTTTATCCATGAAAGACACTGACAGATTCGAGCAGGGCAAATGGAAAGGGCAGAATCTGCTTGGATATGCCTTGATGATGGTGAGAGCAAGGTTATGTATGGGATAAGTGGATAGTGAGGGGTTAGACAAAGAAGCAGGCTTTTCACTTGCTTCTTTTGCTTCTGTTCCCCCGCACAGCTGGAGTTTAGACAAAGAAGCATGCTACATTTGTTTCTGTTCTCAAAATAGTGAGGATTTTGGACAAGAAGCATGTCCCATAAGTACTGACAATTCCAAACAAGCATCTGCAAATGTCGTACGATCCCATATTGGACAATAGAAGCCTTGCAACCCCAGCACAAATTCCAGTAAAACAGGATTTGCTTCATGATCTTGGAATCTAATCAGCATTATACAGACTGTCTTGTCCAAAACCAGACTAACCTGCATCTGAATTTCTCCGGTTTGGAAATTTCTATTTGTTTGCAATACTTTACTTGTCCAAAAAATCTCGTTTCTTTCATACCAGAAGCACATACCCAAAGCAAGCATTATCATTGAATGCCCCTTCTACTTGCTT
>CAYRJT010000149.1:0-6383 GCA_964424675.1 uncultured Lachnospiraceae bacterium | reverse complement strand
GGATTCGCAGTAATTCTGTAGGCTAAAGAGATGACCGAGACGAGCGAAGCGAAATCGAGGTTATCCCAGCCAGACGCAGATATCACTATCTCTTTGAAAATCCACAGCCTATATTTATTTTTTTCATCTATTTTCTTTTCCCCCCTTCCACAACTGACATATGTCACTAAAAATCCATGACATTCCACTCCTGACAATTCCTCATTTTTCTTGTATACTGACTATATTCGGTGAAAATATCATTTTTATACACATCATCACATGAGGAGGACACCACACCATGAAATACATATGGAGAATCATTGTCATCGTATTCTGCGTGATTTTTGTCATTGGCTTTGCTTTTATGACCAGAATCGTACCGCAGACCCGCAGCAATCTGTTTGTGTTCAATGAAAGGTACACGGATATGAAGCAGGTATACGAAAACACATTTGAACTGTCAAAGGTAGACAAGATCCAGATAGATTATGGCTCAGAGGATATCGAGATCTATCCGTCCGAGTCTGCAGATCTGCAGATTAAGGAATTTATGAACTATGATCCCAATAAAAGTGAGCTGAGTACACTCTGGCGAACAGGAGGTACACTTGCAATTGAAGAGGGAGATCATGATTACATATTCTTTTCAGGCATCGGAAAGCACAAGAGGATAGAAATTTATATCCCTGAAGATTATAGTGACGCTGTATCGATTCATCTAGGCAGTGGCAAATTGTCTATTGGTATGGATATGGCTTTGACGGAATTTAATCTGGATCTGCAAAGCGGGGCGGCTGCTATCGGTAAGATCAATGCGGAAAAATCTGATATTGATCTTTCCAGCGGAAAAATCTCCATTGATGAACTGTCAGGCAGACAGGATATTGATGTATCCAGCGGTAACCTGGATCTGGGCATGACAACAGGAGACGGAGAGTATCACTGTACATCAGGCCAGATTGATCTGAAGGTTTCGGAAGTGGTCGGAGATATGGACATAAATGTTACGAGTGGAAAAATAGATGTTACATTACCGGAGGATTCAGAGTTTTTATATGAATCAAAGGTTACGTCTGGAAGCATAGATACTTACTTTGAAACAAAATCAATAGATGATGATGAACGCGAAGCATCTGTAGGCAGCAATCCATCAAATCGTGTCAGGGTGAAGGTGACGAGCGGTAAAGTAAATCTGGATCAGTACTAAAAAGGACTACTCCTTTATCTGCCCATTTGCTATAATAGTAAATGAAGCCAGAGATCAGGGAGGTGTCCTATGGAAATCAAAGATATCTTATCAACACTTACAACTGAAGAAAAGATACGTTTGTTATCAGGCGTCGGCAGCTGGCATACTTATGACTGCAACGGAAAAATACCGACGATCATGATGACTGACGGACCGCATGGTTTACGAAAGCAGGAGGCCGAGGAATTCTCAGACATTAATAAGAGTGAGGTGGCAACCTGCTTTCCGACTGCCAGTGCGATTGCAAGCAGCTGGAATACAGAGGCGATCAGCCAAATGGCGACTGCCATTGCAGAGGAAGCACTGAAGGAAAAGGTATCTGTTGTATTGGGGTGTGGGATCAATATCAAGCGTTCACCTTTGTGCGGCAGAAATTTCGAGTATTTTTCTGAGGATCCATATCTGGCAGGCAAGATGGCCACTGCATACATCAAGGCCATGCAGAAGCAAGGGGTAGGGACATCCCTGAAGCATTTTGCTGCCAATAATCAGGAAACTCGCCGACAGACATCAAACAGTCAAATCGATGAGAGGGCACTTCGAGAGATTTATCTGGCAGCCTTTGAAATGGCAGTGAAGGAGGCTCAGCCGACAACGGTTATGGCATCCTACAATTTGCTGAATGGAGAACATGCCTGTGCCAGCCATCGTTTATTGACTGACATTTTGAGAAATGAATGGGGCTTTCAGGGAGCAGTCATTTCCGACTGGGGAGCCGTAACAGACATTGTACAGTGTATTAGGGCTGGTATGGATCTGGAAATGCCGGATAGTCAGGAATTACATATAGAACCGATCAGAAATGCATTAGAAGATGGGAGCCTGACGATGCAGGAACTGGATCGGGCGGCAGAACGCATCTTACAGCTGGTTATGACTCAGGCAAACAAAATACAGGATATTTCTACAGATTATAAGGCGCACCATGAACTGGCGCGTGAACTCGCGTGCGAATCAGCCGTATTGCTGGAAAATGACGGGATGCTGCCACTTGAACATGTTGATAAAGTCATCGTAGTGGGTGAACTGGCCTGTCATATGCGGTTTCAGGGCGGAGGCAGCAGCCATATCACGACTACACCGACGAAAAATGTAATAGAAAGCCTGCAGGCCAAGGGGATTGAAGTCATTTATGTGCAGGGCTATCATAATGAGAAGGACAAGCCGGACGACAGACTGGAACAGGAAGCTGTAGAAGCAGCAAAGCAAAAACTTCCGATTCTGTTCTTCGGAGGATTAACAGATGAATTTGAAGGAGAGGGGTATGACAGAACCTCATTGAGAATTCCATCCTGTCAGACATCACTGTTAAAGCAGATCCTGCAAGTGAATCAGGATGTTGCATTTATTTCCTTTGGAGGTTCGCCTATGGAACTGCCGCAGGCGGGTGATGTCAGGGCGATCCTGCATATGTATCTGGGAGGTCAGGCGGTGGGGGAAGCCTGTGCAGATCTGATTACCGGAGCGGTAAATCCCAGTGGTAAGCTGGCAGAAACGTTCCCGTACTCTATGGAGGATATACCGTGCAGAAGGTGTTTTGCACCGGATAGTGATGATGTTGAGTACAGAGAGAGCATATTTGTCGGGTATCGTTACTACGATTCGTACTATAAGCCCTGCCGTTATCACTTTGGATATGGGTTGTCCTATACAACATTTGAATATAGTCATTTCAAACTCAGTACGTCCAGATACAGCGGCGGTCAGCTGATGGCTTCCTTTACCGTGACCAATACAGGCAGTCGTAAGGGCAGTGAGATTGCACAGGTTTATGTGGTGAATCCAAAGAAAAACTATATCAGACCCAAGAAGGAACTGAGGGAGTTTGTAAAGGTATCTCTGGAAGCAGGAGAAAGCAAAACCATTACGATTTCTCTGAATGAGAGAAGCTTCAGTCTATATGATACAGACAGAGCTGAATTTATCGTACCCTCAGGAGAATATAAGATCTTGATCGGCGCATCATTACATGATATCAGACTGGATCAGGACATTGAGGTGGAGGGAGTACCATATGACAGAGACGACACAAAGCGGCTCAGTGAATATATGTCGATGGGCAATGCAGAATCTCCCGAGATATCTGAAAAGCAATTTGAGCGATTATACGGAAAAGAACTGAGTCATCTGGATGATGTGAAAAAGGGAGAGTTTACGCTTTATCATTCATTTGAAAAGCTGGCGGCTCATTCTCTGCTCGGAAGCCTGTCACTGGCGTATGTGAAGCACACGCTATATAAGATGAATCAGGGGAAACCAAAGGATGATCCTTCTGTCAGGATCCTGATTGACGGGGTGAGAGAAAATACGATTGCATCTCTGGCCTGTGCCAGTGGAGGCTTGTTTCCACCAGAACTGGCATCAGCAATTGTACTGTCGGCTAACGGACATCATAAAGAGGCGATTGCCAGACTGCTTGACCGTAAGAAAAAGGGCTTTTAAATCCAGGCCCCGTCTATTGCAATCACCTGACCTGTTAAATAAGAACTGCCTGCACACAGGGACAACACAGCTGAGGCGATATCCTCGGGCTGCCCGATTCTGTCTGCAGGTATTTCTTCTATTATAGTATTGATTTCATCAGGTGTCAGATGACCATTCATTTCTGTATTGATCATACCACAGGCCAGTGCGTTGACCTGTATTCCACTCGGAGCCAGTTCCTTTGCCAAGGCTCTCGTAAATGCATTGACTCCTCCCTTACTGGCAGAATAGGCGACTTCGGTGGAGGCACCGACATTGCCCCATACAGATGAAATATTGATGATCTTTCCGTGTTTTTCTCTCAACATCAGGGGAATGGCGTATTTGGAGCATAAAAAAACAGAGGTCAGATTTGTGCCGATGACGCGATTCCATTCCTCCAACTCCATTTCATGCAGTAGTCCGATGTGGGATATGCCTGCATTGTTGACCAGAACATCAAGATGATCAATAGAGAAAAAGAGCTTCCGTGCGGTTTCTTCCTGACTGATATCACCAATCATTGTTTTACATGTGACGGTATATTGATGCTCCAGGTCTTTTTTGAGCTCGGACAGGAATGCTTCGTTTTTATGACATGTAAGAAACAGATCATAGCCGTTTTGTGCCAGTGCTGTTGCGATAGCACGTCCGATTCCTCTTGATGCGCCTGTTATGAGTGCGGTTTTTCTTTTCATTTTATGCCTCTTTTCAAACAATTTTCCTGATCATTTTAACAATAGTATAAATGAGAGAATGCTGCTTTACAATCTTTTTTCGTAATTCACAATATTTGGGGTTATAAATTTTAAATTGAAATATTTGCCACAATATCTAGAGAAATTCGTTGAATAATAATAAGAGAGATGATAGAATAATAATAGTTTTGGCAAAGGAGAGAAATAATGGGTAAGTTATATGATGTTGTGATTATCGGATCGGGTCCTGCCGGGATTACCGCGGCTATTTACGCGAAGAGAGCGGGACTGGATGCGTTATTGATTGAGAAGGCTTCAATGGGCGGTGGACAGGTACTGAATACCTACGAGGTTGATAATTATCCGGGACTGCAGGGAATCAACGGATTTGATCTGGGAATGAAATTTACGGAACATGCTGCAAAGCTGGGAGTGGAAACGACAGAGGCAGATGTAACGGATATTGATGTTGCGGACACAATCAAGCGGATTCACACTGATCAGGGTGTTTTTGAGACAAGATCCGTAGTCATTTCAGGTGGGGCCGAACACAGAAAACTAAAGGTGCCTGGAGAAGAAGAGTTGGCAGGCATGGGAGTGTCCTACTGTGCTACCTGTGATGGTGCCTTTTTTAAGAATAAAACAGTTGCTGTTGTAGGTGGCGGTGATGTAGCGCTTGAGGATGCCATCTTTTTGGCACGTGGATGTGAGAAAGTATATCTGATTCACAGAAGAGATGAATTTCGTGCAGTAAAGGTACTATGTGATGCTGTGAAGGAAACTTCAAATATAGAGGTCGTTTGGGACAGTGTTGTAACTTCAATTGAAGGAACAGAACAGGTGGAGGCTCTGAAAATCCAGAATGTATATACCGGAGCAGAGTCCATGATGGATGTTAACGGTGTATTTATTGCAGTCGGCAACATTCCGAACACAGGATATATTAAAAAGATTAAAAAGGATGTGGCCGGATATCTGATAGCCGGAGAAGATTGCGCAACAGATGTAGCAGGGGTATACGCAGCTGGAGATATCAGGACAAAAAATCTTCGTCAGATTGTGACGGCAGTAGCAGACGGGGCCAACGCGATTACGAGTGTTCAGGACTATTTATTGCATATGGAAAATTGATGTAAAGCTTTATTTTCAGTTGACTTTTTATATAGGGCATGGTATATTTTATTACGGATGTAACAATTTTGTAACAAATGATTGATTGAAAAAATAGAGATACAAAACTACAATTTGGAGGGTTACGATGAAGAAAGGGGTACTTAGGGCAGCAGCATTCGGTTTGACATGTACGCTTGTATTAACCGGATTTTCAATACCGACGGATGCGGCCTTACTTACATCTATATTGCCAGCTGCAGGGGGAGCACTGGTAGTTGGTGAAGGTGTATCGGTGAAACAGATTGAGAAAGCCAAGCGTGACCAGATTGTTACAAAGGCACGTAATAATATACAGACCATTCAGGAATCTTCCGTTCCGACCACAGCAACACCGACCGGAGCGAATAAAACGGCTGATACAACAGCAGCCAATGCTGCACCGGCATCAAGTAATGCAGTTATTTCTGTCGGACTGCCGGCCGCAGGCGGAGCTGTTGTAACAAACACTTCCGTCAAGAATACAACAGATACATCAGCAGCTCAGAATCATACAACGCCAGCAACAACAGCTACACCTGCAGCAGATTCGCCAGCAACGGCAGCGCCTGCGACAGATGCAGCGTCAAATGGTTCGGTTTCAGACAACGGTGTGGCAGCTGCAGACGCAGCAAATCAGACACAGACCGGAGCAGCTCCGGTAATAGAGATTGGAGCCACAGAGGATACTGCTAAGAAAGAAGATTTTTCAGGGCTGATGATTGCTCAGGTTTCTAATTATGTGAATATCAGAGACGCAGCCAGTGAAGAGGGCGAAGTGGTCGGAAAGCTGTACAATAACTCAGCAGGTGAATGGCTGGGCGCCGAGGGCGACTGGTACA
>CAYRJT010000148.1:3824-6385 GCA_964424675.1 uncultured Lachnospiraceae bacterium | reverse complement strand
TGACGATATTGCTCTTAACCTGGAAGCTAAGAGTATCAGAATAGAAGCACCTATCCCCGGAAAAGCCGCCGTTGGTATTGAGGTACCAAATAAGGAAAATAGTGCAGTCATGTTTCGTGACCTCGTTGAATCGAAGGAATTTGATGAATTTGGTGGAAGTTTGATATTTGCAGTTGGAAAGGATATTGCCGGCAAAACAGTGGTTGCTGATATTGCTAAGATGCCTCATCTGCTGATTGCAGGTGCCACAGGATCAGGAAAATCAGTCTGTATCAATACATTGATTATGAGTCTGCTGTATAAATCACATCCGGATGACGTAAAACTGATTATGATTGATCCCAAGGTGGTCGAGTTAAGTGTTTATAATCATATTCCACATTTGATGATTCCCGTGGTCACGGATCCAAAAAAAGCAGCAGCAGCACTTCATTGGGGTGTGTCTGAAATGACAGAGCGATATAAGAAATTTGCTGATATGAATGTCAGGGATCTGAAGGGTTATAATAAAAAAGTAGCAGAAATCACAGACCTGCCGGAAGAAGAACGTCCGCAGAAAATGCCGCAGATTGTGATTATCGTAGATGAGTTGGCAGATCTGATGATGGTGGCTCCAGGCGAGGTAGAGGAATCCATATGTCGTCTAGCGCAGTTAGCAAGAGCTGCAGGCATCCATTTGATTATTGCCACACAAAGACCTTCTGTTGATGTCATCACAGGGCTGATCAAGGCAAATATGCCAAGTAGAATTGCCTTTAGTGTATCAAGTGGTGTTGATTCACGTACAATTTTGGATATGATTGGAGCGGAAAAACTGCTAGGAAAGGGAGACATGTTGTTTTATCCGCAGGGCTATTCCAAACCAGCTCGGATACAGGGAGCCTTTATTTCAGATCAGGAAGTCATGGATGTCGTACAGTTCCTTGTAAAGCAGACAAAAGGCCAGAACTACAGTGCAGATGTGGAAGAGAGGATAGCCAAGGTTGATATCGGACAAAGCCAGAGCGGTAACGGTGACTCGTTTTCAGATAGAGATTCTTATTTTGAGGATGCCGCAAGGTTTATCATTGATAAGGATAAAGCATCTATCGGAATGCTGCAAAGAGTATTTAAAATAGGCTTTAACAGAGCTGCCAGAATCATGGATCAGCTTGCTGATGCAAGAGTCGTCGGCGAGGAAGAAGGTACAAAACCGAGAAAAGTATTGATGTCCATGGAAGAATTTGAAAACTTCGTAGAAGAAAGTGTATGATCATCTGGTTATGACTGAATGAAGGAGGCTCACATATGAAAACTGATATTGAAATCGCTCAGGAAGCAACATTATTACCCATTAAGGAAATAGCAGAAAGTCTTGATATGACTGAGGATGATCTTGAACTTTATGGCAAATATAAAGCAAAATTATCTGAAGAGTATCTACAGAAAATTAAGGATCATAAAAATGGAAAGCTGATTCTAGTCACTGCCATCAATCCGACGCCTGCGGGAGAAGGAAAGACAACGACCAGCATCGGACTGGCACAGGCATTTGCCAAGCTGGGGCAAAAAGCGATTCTTGCACTGCGTGAACCATCTCTCGGACCATGCTTTGGAATTAAGGGAGGGGCTGCCGGAGGCGGATATGCACAGGTTGTTCCGATGGAAGATCTGAATCTTCACTTTACTGGTGATTTTCATGCAATTACAACAGCCAATAATCTGCTCGCTGCCTTATTGGATAATCATATCCAGCAAGGAAATGAAAAGAGAATCGATACCAGAAGCATCCTGTGGAAAAGATGTCTGGACATGAATGATCGTGTACTCAGAAACGTTGTAGTCGGACTTGGCAGTAAAACAGATGGTTTTGTAAGAGAGGATCATTTTGTGATCACAGTGGCTTCTGAGATCATGGCAGTATTGTGCCTTGCAGAGGATCTTCAGGATCTGAAGCAAAGACTTGGCAGAATTGTGGTTGCATACGATATAGATGGAAATCCTGTTACAGCATCTGATATCCACGCAGTCGGATCCATGACTGCATTGCTCAAGGATGCCATCAAGCCCAATCTGATCCAGACGCTGGAACATACACCGGCATTGGTACATGGTGGACCATTTGCAAATATTGCACATGGCTGCAACAGCATCAGAGCCACTAAGGCTGCCCTGAAAATGGCAGATTACTGTATAACGGAGGCAGGATTCGGGGCTGACCTCGGTGCCGAGAAATTCTTTGATATCAAATGCCGCATCGGTGGTCTGAAACCGGATGCAGTGGTATTGGTCGCTACCGTAAGAGCATTAAAATATAACGGTGGAGTACCAAAAAGTGAACTGAGTGAAGCCAATATGGTGGCTCTGGAAAAGGGTATTGTCAATCTCGAAAAGCATATTGAAAATCTTCAGAAATTTGGTGTGCCTGTTATTGTCACATTAAATTCATTTGTAACGGATACAGATCAGGAGGTTGCATTTATTCGTGAATTCTGTGAAGCACGTCATTGCGAGTTTGCGCTATCCGAGGTATGGAAATATGGCGGTCAGGGTGGTGTATCCCTTGCTGAGAAGGTCATTCA
>CAYRJT010000148.1:0-3772 GCA_964424675.1 uncultured Lachnospiraceae bacterium | reverse complement strand
GACAATTGAGACAAAAGAAAGTCATTTCCATACGATTTATGATTCAGAATTATCCCTTCAGGATAAGATTAATAAAATAGCAGCAGAGATCTATGGTGCTGACGGTGTTACTTATGACGCAGGTGCATTCAAAGAGATACAGCATATGGAGCAGCTTGGATTTGGCAGCATGCCTGTATGTATGGCGAAGACACAGTATTCCTTATCTGATGATGCATCATTGCTTGGACGTCCCCAAGGGTTCAGGATCCATATCAGAGAGATCTATGTTTCAGCAGGAGCGGGCTTTGTTGTTGCTGTTACGGGATCCATTATGACCATGCCGGGACTTCCGAAGAAGCCGGCGGCATTTAATATTGACGTTGATGAAAGTGGAAAGATTGTGGGGCTTTTCTAAATCAGGAGGATTGACAATATGGCAAAGATTATAGACGGTAAACTGATATCATCTCAGATCAAGGACGAATTAAAGAAAGAGGTATCTGCATTAAAGGCAGCTGGTAAGAATGTTACACTGGCTGTCATACAGGTAGGCAATGATCCTGCCTCTACAGTATATGTAGGAAATAAAAAGAAAGCATGTGCATATATCGGGATCGAATCACAGGCATATGAACTTCCCGATACGACATCTGAGGAGGAGCTGCTGCAGCTGATCGGCAGACTGAATCAGGATCCTCATGTAAATGGTATCCTTGTTCAGCTTCCGTTACCAGGTCAGATTCAGGAAGCAAATGTGATACAGGCAATCAGTCCTGATAAAGATGTTGATGGATTTCATCCGGTTTCTGTCGGACGTTTATGCATTGGTGAAAAGGGGTTTGTATCCTGTACTCCGGCGGGCATTATCCAGCTGTTAAAACGATCAGGAATAGAAATTGCCGGAAAAGAATGTGTTGTCATAGGAAGAAGCAATATTGTAGGAAAACCTATGTCTATGCTGCTGCTCAGAGAAAACGGTACCGTTACGGTTACACATTCTAAAACGAAGGATTTAAAGTCTGTAGCAAAAAGAGCCGATATTTTGATTGTTGCAATCGGAAGGCCCAAAATGATTGATCATGAATATATCAAAGATGGTGCAGTTGTCATAGATGTCGGTATTCATAGAAATGATGAAGGAAAGCTGTGCGGAGATGTGGATTATGATGATGTGTTTCCACTTTGCAGTGCCATCACACCTGTTCCGGGCGGGGTAGGGCCGATGACGATAGCTATGCTGATGAATAACTGTGTAGAAGCAGTCAGATAATTGACGATAGAAATGAGTGTGGATGTTTATGGTATGTCCCAACTGTAATACTGAACTGCCCAAGGATCATCTGTATTGTGAAAAATGCGGAACTGAAATTCAGATCGTTCCGATATTTGAACCAGAGGTGGAAGAAAGTATTAATGAGACGTTATCGGGGGTTGCTGATATCATTGTGGAGGAAAGTGATCAGTCACAAAATGATGCAAATAAGGCAAAGCCCCATAAAAAGAGACCGAAAAAAAAGATCTTTCTCTATGGTCTGATCGGTCTTTTTGTGATGTCCGCGGTTACACTGATCTGCATCAGAGTCAACCGATACTGCTCCTATGATTATCAATATCAAAAGGCGCAGGAATGTTTTCAGGAAAAACAGTTTGATGAGGCGGCTGTTTTTATCAAAAGAGCAATTGAAATTGATTATACAAAATCAGATGCGCAGCTGCTGCTATCAGATCTATATATTCAAAACAGTCAGTATGATGAGGCGCTTGCAATCTTATTGCCGTTACTGGAAACAATGCCGGAAGATCTGGCAGTCTATGAGCGGATTGTTTTGATCTATATTCAGAAAAAAGATTATCAGTCGATTAATCAGTTGATGAAATCATGTAATGATGTCGAAATCACGGCACAGTTTGACCAGTATATTTCAGATCCGCCTGAATTTAGTCTGGAGGAAGGCACATATGATCAAAAGGAGCAATTAAAATTACTGTGTTCTGATGATTGTGATATTTACTATACAACAGATGGCAGTATTCCATCTGTGACTGGAGAAAAGTATCATGAACCATTGAACCTTGAGGAAGGTGTCAATGTCATCACCGCAGTATCTGTGAATCAGAATGGAATTATGAGTGAACCGGTAACGCATACATATCAGGTTGAACTGGAAATACCGGCGGAACCGGTAGTAACACCGGCAGGTGGCACATACACTGCTCCGGAACCAATCACTGCAACCAGAGAAGAAGCGGACGGCACTTTGATTTATTATACGGATGACGGCTCTGAACCGACAGAGGATTCTAATCTGTACACGATCCCGATTCCGATGCCTCTTGGAAAGAGTCATTACCGGTTCATTGCAATCAACAATGATGGTACCAAAAGTATGGAGACAGAGGTTGAATATCAGCTGAATATCGTATCTCTGATTGATACTGCAACAGCAGAGAATGCAGTCGTAATGACTTTGTTTGGAAAGGGACAGCTGTCTGATATTTCAGGTACTTCAAAGGATGGCAGTCAAAAATACAGCTATCATTGCAATGCGGCTGCAAAAGCAGGCAAACGTGTTTATTATCTTGTAGAAGAATTTCAACAAAATGAGGGGACTGAGGAGAGCACAGGACGATATTTCGGTGTGGATATCAGAACCGGAGAACTATATAATGTAACGATCAATGCAGATACGGGGGCTTATGAGTTCTCATTATTTTCAATTCTTTTTAACTGAAAATGGTATTGCCTTTTATACGGCTTTGAATTATGATGATAAATAGCGAATATTAAGGAAGAAGGAGTCATTCAAATGTACAAAATATTAAAAGCAGAATCACCTGCCGAAAACATATTTATGATGGACGTAGAAGCACCACGTGTAGCAAAAACATGTCTTCCCGGACAGTTTGTGATTGTTAAAATGGATGAGAAGGGGGAACGCGTTCCTCTGACGATCTGCGATTACAGCAGAGAGAAAGGCACAGTGACAATCGTATTTCAGGTAGTTGGTGCGTCCACGGATAAGATGTCTCATTTAAAAGCAGGAGATGCTTTCAGAGACTTTACAGGACCTCTTGGTCAGCCTTCAGAGTTCGTACAGGAACCTGCTGAAGAATTAAAGAAAAAGAAAATTCTCTTTGTAGCAGGCGGCGTCGGAACGGCTCCTGTATATCCTCAGGTGAAATGGCTGCATGAGAACGGAATTGATGCAGATGTCATAGTCGGAGCCAAAAATCATGATCTGCTGATATTAGAAAAAGAGATGGAAGCAGTTGCCGGAAATCTGTACATTACAACCGACGACGGCTCATATAAAAGAAAAGGCATGGTGACAGAAGTCATCAAGGATCTCGTACAAAATGAAGGAAAGAAATATGATGTATGTGTGGCAATCGGCCCAATGATCATGATGAAATTCGTATGTCTGTTAACAAAAGAACTGGGCATTCCTACAATCGTCAGTATGAATCCTGTCATGGTAGACGGAACAGGTATGTGTGGCGCATGCAGACTGACAGTCGATGGCAAGGTTAAATTTGCATGTGTTGACGGTCCGGAATTTGACGGTCATGCAGTGAACTTTGATGAGGCTATGAAACGTCAGCAGCTTTATAAAACGCAAGAAGGAAGAGCGATGCTGAAGCTCAAAGAAGGCGATACACATCACGGCGGATGTGGAAACTGCGGAGGTGACCAATAATGGACGTATTAAAGAAAGTACCTGTCAGAGAACAGGATGCAAAAATCAGAGCTACAAATTTTGAAGAGGTGTGCTACGGTTATAATGAAGAA
>CAYRJT010000147.1:0-6413 GCA_964424675.1 uncultured Lachnospiraceae bacterium | reverse complement strand
GGTACAGCCGGCAGCCAGACAGCAGGCACAGCAGATGTATGAAACACCGGTACAGTCGGCACCGAGACAGCCTGCGCCAAAAGCATATGAAGCCCAGATAAAGCAGCAGACGAGACAGCCTGTTCCGAAGGCCTATGAAGCACCGGTACAACAGCCTCAAATGTATGAACAGCCAATGCAGCAGTATTACGGACAGGAGATGCAGCAGGAGATGCAGCAGCAATACTATGGGCAGGAAGCACAGCAGCCGATGCAGCAGCAATACTATGGGCAGGGAGTACAGCAGCCGATGCAGCAGCAATATTACGGACAGGAAGCACAGCAGCCGATGCAGCAGCAATACTACGGTCAGGAAGCACAGCAGCCTGTACAGCAGCCGGCAAGGCAGTCTGGACAGCCCAGATTGGATCTGGATGATGATTTTGAATTTGAATTTATTAATGTAGACAAGTAGAGATGCAGACAAGTAGGAATGCAGACGAATAGAGATGCAGACAAGTAGACAAATAGAGATATGCAATAGGAGCCCTGCGGAAGCAGGGCTCCTGGACTTTATACAAATTGTTCCTATTTACTGTCCGCTAGCGCCCAGAGCAGATTTTGGACAAGTGACATGCTACACGAGTATATGTAATTCCAGAATAGTAGATCATAAATACTATGCTATCCTATATTGGACAATGGACCCCCTGCAACATAAACATAGATTCCAAAGAAATGAGATGACTTCATTTTTTTGGAATTTCAATTAGCATAATTTGGACTGAGTTGTCCAAAATCAAGCTAACTGCATCGTAATATCTTTCTTTTGGAATTTCTATTCGTTTCTGGAGCTTCACTTGTCCAAAATTCGCATTAAAGTTGGAGATGGAAGCGAAGGAAGCATGTGAAAAGCTTGAGGAGCCGGAAAGCAGTGTGAAGTTGGGAGCAGTGTGAAGTTGGGAGCAGTGTGAAGTCAAAGAGAGCTGAGAAGATAATTAAGAACCTTAAAAAAGTGTTGACATGATATAGGACAGGTGATATGCTGTAATTAGATATTTAAGAATCTTAAAAAAGTAATCAGTAAGAGGTATGAAGAATAGTGAGGCATGAAAATTAGTGATATATGAAATTTAATGAGATAGGTAGATCAACAGAGGGAGGCAGGATTGTATGAATACACAGAAGAAAATGACAGTACAGCCCAATTTACTGAAGGCGTTAAACAAGACAGCAATCAAAAGAGTGCTCTTGCACAATACAGTAGCTACCAGAGTTGAGATTTCAGCCATGACCGGCATCAGTCAGCCGACAGTCAATGCAATTATGAGTGAGCTGGTGGCAGATCATGAAGTAATCGAAAAGGGGCTTGCAGGCTCACAGGGCGGCAGGAAAGCAGCGGTCTATGAGCTGAATCAAGAGTATGCACATGCTGTCATATTGATGATCAGGCAGTCGCAGCTTTGGTATCGCGTGATTGATCTGGCATCGGAAAATTGTGAGGAACAAGTACGACCGGTTTTGGACGGACAGGATTTACTCCAGACGATTGTAGAAGTTGTGACAGGCATGCAGACCAGATATCAAAATGTACAGGCACTGGTGATTGGTGTCCCAGGATCAGTCGATCGCGAGGGAACAGTATATGCCATTCCTGACATCCCGGAATTTGAGGAGTTTCCACTTGGTAAGAAGCTATCTTCAATGTTGACTATACCAGTCAAGATTATGAATGATATGAAAGCAACTGCATTGGGGTGTGTGAGCAGGAACAGACCTGAAAGCAGCAATATGGTATATCTGCATGTGGGAAATGGTCTCGGAGCAGGTCTGATTACGGATTCACAGCTGTTGTCAGGAGTCAGTGGTTTTGCAGGCGAAATCGGATTTATGCAGCTGGGAATGGATGAATATATGCTGAATCGAACCTTTAAAGGCCTGTTGGATCAGACCGGATATGATCAGGTTACACGCATTACAGCCAATATCATCAGCATGTTGAATCCATCTCTGGTTGTAATCGGAGGAAACTGTGCAGAGAAGAAACTGGGTAACTATATAGAAGCTGACTGTAAGACAAGATTTCCCAAAAAAATGATTCCTCAGATAGAGATTTGTGAGGATGCTGAAAAATACTATATACGCGGATTGAGCCGGACGGCTATGGAATTGTGCAGCAGCGATGTCAGGCTTGCTTGAATCGGATGAATCTTACGATACGGTTAGTGTAAAGAAAAGGAGGCAGTTATCATGAGAGAATTAAAATTGGTGATTATAGGCGGAGGAAGCAGCTATACCCCTGAATTGATTGACGGGGTAATTATGCACAGGAAATCACTACCTGTAAGAGAGATTGTACTGATTGACATTCCGGAAGGAGAAGAAAAGGTTCGTATTAATACGGAATTCGTCATGAGGATGTTGAAAAAAGCCGGCATGGACATCAGGGTCTCTTACACGTTTGACAGAAAAAAAGGACTTGCAGGTGCTGATTTTGTAATCACACAGCTACGTGTAGGTGGTCTTGCAGCCAGAGACACAGATGAGAGAATTCCCTTGAAATATGGTCTGGTAGGGCAGGAAACAACAGGAGCAGGAGGCTGTTTCAAGGCACTGCGTACCATTCCTGTACTACTGGATATCTGTGCAGATATGGAGCAGGTATGCCCAGATGCGTGGCTGATCAACTTTACAAATCCATCTGGAATTGTGACTGAGGCAGTCAATAAATATACAAGAGTAAAGTGTATCGGTCTTTGCAACTGCCCGATCAATATGCGCCATGATGCAGCGGAAAAGCTAAAGGTATCCGAAAGCGATCTGGACTGCAGATTTATCGGACTGAATCATCTGAGTCTGATGCCTCATGTATATCTGAAACAGGATGCAAAAACGGACAGACTGCAGCATGACCATGATTACATTGAAGATGTATTAAAGGTACATACAGACGAGGGCGTAGTGAAGAACATTCAAAAGCTGGCAGGCATGGACGATCAGGCTGTTCAGATGGGGGCTGTGCTGTCACCCTATATGCAGTATTTCTACTTTACAGATGAGATGGTCAAGGAAGAGCAGGAAAGCGTGGAGAGTGGTCAGGGAACCCGTGCCAATCAGGTGCAGAAGGTAGAGAAGGCATTGTTTGAAAAATACCAGGACATCCATTTGAACGAGAAACCGGCAGAGCTCTCAAAGCGTGGAGGCTCCAGATATTCAGAAGCAGCTATCAATCTGGTGAACAGTATTTATAATAACAGCTGTGACGTTCAGACTGTAGATACGATAAATGGCCATACGATTCCGGAGCTACCTGAGGATGCTGTGATTGAAACAAACTGCATCATCAGCAGCAAAGGAGCAGAACCGATGGATCTGGGTGAGGATCGTGCTGCGGTAAAACCATGCTACAGAGAGGAACAGGCTGCATTTTTGGAACTGGCAAGGACAATCAAAAAATATGAACAGCTGACCATTGAAGCTGCTGTGAAAGGGGACAGAGATCTTGCTGTTCAGGCACTTTCTATGAATCCACTGATTGGAGACAATGAGCTTGCAGAAAAAGTATTTGATGAACTATATGAAGCAAATAAAAAGTATCTGCCTAGATTTGCACATTGAGAGCAAGGAGGAAGCAATATGTATATACTTGGACTTGATGCCGGCGGCACGAAGACACATGCTGCCATCGGAGATGAAAAGGGAAATATTCTGGCTGAAGGATACGGCGGAGCTGCGAATTATCAGTGTTGTGGCACAAAAATGACAAGTGTGTCATTGACAAAAGCAATTGAAGAAGCCTTTAAAAAGCTCAATGGTTTGCTGGATAACCAGACTGATCCTGTTACAATTTCAGCGCTTCAATATGCAGTTTTTGGCATGTCCGGTGCTGATGAGGCCGAGGATATAGCGATACTGAACCGGTTGGCAGGAAAAATCATGGGCCCTATACCATTTCGGGTCATCCATGATGCATGGATCGGACTGCGTGCTGCATCAGATGATAATGTCGGAGTGGTATCGATCTGCGGAACCGGAGCAGGGCATGTCGGACGAAACAGCCATGGAGATGAGGATCAGCTGAGAAATCTGGACTATATCACAGGAAATTACGGTGGCGGAGGACAAATGGTAGAGGATGCACTGCATTATGCATTTCGCTCAGAAGAGAGTACAGGAAGAAAGACATCACTCGAGCAGGTACTGCCAAAGATCTTTGACACAGAGGATATGACGGGAATCTGCAGGATACTCAGACATGATGAGATGACAGATGGACAGCGTTATCATATACCCATTGCAGTCTTTCAGGAGGCTCAAAAGGGAGATAGAGTGGCTCATGATATTATTGACCATATGGGTCAGGTGGAAGGTGAATATGCTGCCGGACTGATTAGAAGACTTCATATGGAACAGGAAAAGATACCGATGATCCTGATTGGCAGTCTGTTTCGAACAGGAGAGCCAATCCTGATTGATGCATATATGCGTGCTGTACATGAATGTGCACCATCTGCATATCCTGTTATTTTACAGAAAGCTCCTGTATCCGGTGCAGTAAAGCTGGCTGCAGATATGATATGCACGGGATGAGCGGCAGCAGCAAAACGGCAAGAAACCCGTAAATAATTCTTGACAAAGAAATAGGTGTGTTTTATGATAAATAACAATCATGTATGAATAGATAAAGATAGTGAGAAAGAGGAGTACACATATACTCTTACCAGAGAAGGCAGTTCATCGGCTGAGAGACCGCCTGAAGAAAGATATGTGGAACGTAGCTTTTGAATCGGTACTTTGAAGGCATTGACCAGTTCGGTCTTTGATGTCAATGAGATAGGAGTACACGCTTGGTTTTCGTTAACAAACCGTCGGTATGCCGCGCCAGGATAGCCTGCCGGATATACGACACTGAGGGACAGACTGATACAGCCTGTCTGAATAAAGGTGGTACCGTGTAATTGATGATTACGCCCTTTACTGTAGATGACAGTGAAGGGCGTTTTTATATGATCAGGAAGGCTCCTATCATATAAAAAAGTGCTGCGAAGATCGCACTGCGATAGAAAGGATGGAGAAAATGAGCAAAGAATTAGCAAAAACCTATGATCCGCATGGCCTGGAGGACAGACTTTACCAAAAGTGGATGGAAAAGAAATATTTTCATGCGGAGGTAGAAAGAAGCAAGAAACCGTTTACGATTGTGATGCCGCCTCCAAATATTACAGGCAAGCTGCACATGGGACATGCATTTGACTCTACCATGCAGGATATATTGATTCGCTTCAAGAGAATGCAGGGCTATAATGCACTGTGGGTACCGGGAACTGACCATGCGGCAATATCTACGGAGGTTAAGGTAACGGAGGCACTGCGAAAAGAAGGCATTGACAAGGCTGAGCTTGGTCGTGACGGTTTTTTAAAGAGAACCTGGGAGTGGCGTGAGGAATATGGTCATACGATCGTAGAGCAGCTAAAGAAGATGGGTTCCTCTTGTGACTGGGACAGAGAACGCTTTACGATGGATGAGGGTTGTTCAGCAGCCGTTGAGGAAGTATTTATCAAGCTGTATAAAAAAGGATTGATTTATAAGGGCAACCGGATTGTAAACTGGTGTCCTGTATGCCAGACGACTATTTCTGACGCGGAAGTAGAGCATGAGGAGCAGGCAGGTCATTTCTGGCATATTAAATATCCAATTGCAGGTACGCCTGCAGCAGAAGCAGCTTTAAAGGGTATGGCTTCTGCAGAAGCCGATGCTTCTCAATATGTAATTGTTGCGACAACCAGACCGGAGACGATGTTAGGAGATACAGCCTTAGCTGTTAATCCAGAGGATGACCGTTATCAGGCACTGGTAGGAAAAACTGTCATTCTGCCGTTAGTGAACAAGGAAATTCCTGTGATTGCAGATGCGTATGTGGATCAGGAATTCGGTACCGGCGTTGTAAAGATTACTCCGGCACATGATCCAAATGATTTTGAAGTTGGAAAGCGTCATGATCTGGAACTGATTAATGTATTAAATGATGATGCTACGATTAATGAGAAGGGTGGAAGCTATCAGGGACTGGAACGCTACGCGGCCAGAAAGCAGATGGTTGAGGATCTGCAGGCACTTGGACTTCTTGAAAAGATTGAAGAGCATTCTCATAATGTAGGAACACATGACCGCTGCAAGACGACCATCGAGCCGATGGCAAAACAGCAGTGGTTTGTAGCCATGGAAGAACTGGCAAAGCCTGCTATCGAGGTACTGCGTGCAACACGTGCAGGTGAGAAATCCGAGCTGGGTGAGCTGAAGTTTGTTCCAGAGCGTTTTGATAAGATTTATTTACATTGGCTGGAAAATATCAGAGACTGGTGCATCAGCCGTCAGCTGTGGTGGGGTCACAGAATCCCTGCTTATTACTGTGCAGAATGCGGTGAGATTGTAG
>CAYRJT010000146.1:0-6421 GCA_964424675.1 uncultured Lachnospiraceae bacterium | reverse complement strand
CTTGATGGTTATGCAACAAAGGGTGGACATCATTTGAACGTTAACGTACTGAACAGGGAGACATTACTCGATGCTCAGCAGCATCCGGAGAATTATCCTCAGTTAACAATCCGTATCTCAGGATACGCTGTTAACTTCATCAAGTTAACACCGGAACAGCAGAACGATATCATTACTCGTACGTTCCATCAGTCCATCTAACCATTAACAGACACAACGAAAAACGCCTTCGGTGTTCATACCGGAGGCGTTTTCGTACACAAAGATATCTATGTGGCAAAGATATCTATGTTTATATTTACGTTGTTAATGTTTCTATGCTATAGTATAAAAGAGAAAGCAAAATGAAACACTTTTATTAGATTTGATTAAGAAGGTGACAGAATATGAAAGGTAGAATTCATTCAATTGAAAGTTTTGGTACAGTAGACGGACCCGGAGTGCGTTATGTTGTATTTGTGCAGGGGTGTCCGATGCGATGCCTGTATTGTCATAACCCGGATACATGGCCTATGAATGGCGGTAAAGAAATGGAAGTCAGTGAAATCATTGATGACTTTGAAAAAAAGCGGGGATTTTATAAAGGCGGTGGAATCACTGTGACAGGTGGTGAGCCTCTCATGCAGATCGACTTCCTGACAGAGCTTTTTGAGGAAGCTAAGCGTCATGATATCCATACCTGTATTGATACCTCCGGTATTGCTTTTAAGCCTGATAATATTGATTTTGTGAAGAAATGTGACCGGTTAATGAAGGTCACAAACCTGATTATGCTGGATATTAAACATATTGATCCTGAGAAGCACAAAGAACTTACCTCTCAGCCTAACGACGGAATTCTGGCATTTGCAAAGTACACGGAGTCAAAGAATGTACCGATCTGGATTCGTCACGTCGTTGTACCGGGCATTACCGATGATGATAAGTATTTATATGACCTTGGCTATTTTATTGGCGGATTGTCCAATCTGAAGGCTTTGGATGTACTTCCTTATCACACCATGGGCAAGGTGAAGTATGAAAATCTCGGTATAGATTATCCGCTGAAGGATACTCCAGAAATGGACAAGTCTGTAGCCATTGAGAAGAAGAAGATTATCTTAAAGGGTATTAAAGCACGACGCAGACAAATAAAGGATGAAGGAAAAGCCTCTAAGAGTGTATAAACTACTTGTATATTTTATCACTTTATATTAAAATAGATTGCGGATAGTTATTTTATATTAAACATACAAGTAAGGAGGATATTGATATGGCATTTGTAATTTCTGACTCATGTGTAAGCTGCGGCTCTTGTGCAGGCGAGTGTCCGGTAGGCGCAATTTCTGAAGGAGACGGCAAGTTCGAAATCGATCCCAACTCATGCATCGATTGTGGCACTTGCGCAGGTGTTTGCCCTACAGGCGCTATCGCATCTGAGTAATATGCAATACATCTGAAGCTTTATTGATGAAGTTTCTATTATGAAAAGACAGAAGTCTATATGGATATGACTTCTGTCGTTTTCTTTATCTCTACCTTTGGCTGCATAATCTTCTTTTTCTATTTTGCCGAAGCCGCAGCATTTCGTCAAACCTTTGATACCTTGCTTCATCCTCATTTTCTTTCTGCATCATACGCAGGCTTTCTTCCCTGCTCTGGTCTGTCTGATTCTCATCCTTCATTTCGATATTCATTTTTTGATTTTGTAATAGCGTCTTAATTGCCTTCAGTCCGTATCCATTCTCTTTCATATCATGGATACGTTTGAAGCAGTCAATGTTCTCACGTGTATAGTATCTATGGCCCATCTCATTTCGTGCAATATCTATCTCCAGCTCCCCTTCCCAATATCGTAGTACATGTGCCTCCACATCCACCATACGTGCTGCATCCGAAATCATATATCTGATTGTTTCCATAGTACCATTCCCCCTATTATCATTTCTGACTGCAGATATCTCTCCTTACCACAAAATAAAAGACAGGTTTGCCTCAACCTGTCCTCTTTTGTATGATTTATGAATGATTGTTCGTATCTAAATTCGCAAATTTCGTGTAATCCGGAATCCATGACAATTCAATAGTTCCAATTGGGCCATTTCTTTGCTTGGCTATGATCACTTCTGCTACATTTTTCTTTTCTGTATCATGATTATAGTAATCATCTCTATATAGGAACATAACCACATCGGCATCCTGCTCGATGGCTCCTGATTCACGCAGATCAGATAGCACTGGTCTGTGATTCTCTCTCTGCTCAACTGCTCGCGACAGCTGTGATAACGCAATAATCGGTACGCTCAGCTCTCTGGCAAGAGACTTTAAGGAACGGGATATTTCAGAGATCTCCTGCTGTCTTGAATCTGAACGTCCGCTGCCTGACATCAATTGCAGGTAATCAATCATGACCAGCTGCAATCCATGCTCCAGCTTGTACTTTCTGCACTTGGAACGTAGCTCCGAAATGCTGATACCCGGTGTATCATCTATCACTAATTTTGAATTTCCTACAATGCCTGCACCTTCAACAAGGCTGTCCCAGTCAGCATCTGTCATATTTCCTGTACGAATCGACTGAGAATTTACAAAGGATTCCAGAGACAGCAGACGGTTTACCAGCTGTTCCTTTGACATTTCCAGACTAAAAATCGCTGCCGATACGCCCAGCTTAAAGCAGACATACTGTGCAATATTCAATACAAAAGCCGTCTTTCCCATAGAAGGTCTGGCGGCAACCAGTATCAGATCAGATGGCTGCAGCCCGGCTGTCTTATAATCCAAATCAATAAAGCCGGTTGCTATACCCGTTACAACGCCTTTAGTCTGAGATGCCAGATTGATCTTCTCCAAAGCATTCATGACCACTTCACTGATAGGTACGAAGTCGCCGGTATTTCTCCTCTGAACGACATCAAAGATACGCTTCTCCGTATCCTCAAGTATAAAGTTTGTTGTCTCCTTGCCTGCATAACAAGTATTCGCTATATCTTCATTAATTCTGATCAATCTTCGCAATAAAGCTTTATCTGCTACAATATTCGCATAATACTTTATGTTGGCTGATGTGACAATTGGCCCTATCAGATCTCTGACATATTCCATTGAACTGATCTCAGGTGGTGCATCCTTCTCCTTCAGGCGATTCTGTAAAGTCACAAAGTCAACAGCTTTTCCTTCATTATACAGCTCTACCATGGATTCAAACAGGATCCCATACTGCTTTCCATAAAAATCATCCGGGTGCAATGTCTCGGATGCTACCAAAATTGCTTCTTTATCCATCAGCATGGAGCCGATTACAGACTGCTCAGCTTCCAGACTATGCGGCAGTATTCTTTTTATCAGTGCCTCATCCATATGGATGTCCTCCTCAAAACGGACTTTATCCTATAACTCCTGTACCTTTACATTGAGCTCTGCTGTCACCTTCTGATGCAGCTTCACAGGCACTACATGTGTACCAAAGCTCTTAATTGGCTCTGCTAACTGCATTTTCTTCTTATCTATATCAAGTCCGCACTGTTCCATTGCTTCCTTGGCAATCTCCTTTGTCGAAACAGAACCAAATACCTTGCCGCCTTCTCCGGCTTTCATCTTCACGACAACCATTTTCGATTCTACCGTCTTCTTCAATTCAAGTGCTGCTTCATAATTCTCCTCAGCTACCTTTTCATCATTGGCCTTCTGGAGCTTCAAGTCATTCAAATTCTTTCCTGTCGCCTCAAGTCCCAATTTCTTTGGTAATATAAAATTTCTGGCATATCCGTCGTTGACAGATACAATCTCTCCCCTTTTTCCAAGTGCTTTTACATCCTGTAGTAATATTACCTGCATTAGATTTCTCCTTCTTTCATCATTTCATCCAGTGTATCCGTCAGCGTCTGCTTGACCTCATCCAGAGATGCTCCTATGATCTGGGCTCCTGCAATATTCATATGTCCGCCTCCGCCAAGCTTCTCCATAATAATCTGAACATTAATCTCATCAATCGAACGGGCACTGATATAAATCTTTCCGTTATAGTCTGTCAAGACAAAGGATGCCTTGATTCCATTGATATTCAATAACTCATTAGCTGCCTGTGCCCCTACAATCGTAGGGCTTTCTATTCCTTCACTTGCAAATTTTGATATCATAAATACATTTTTGTAGACCTCTGCATGACGTACAGCCTCCGCTCTTGCTTTATAGTCTACTACATCATCTCTGAATAATTTGCGGACTCTTGTCACATCCGCACCATTTCTTCTTAGATATGCCGCTGCCTCAAATGTCCTGACGCCTGTTTTTGTCATAAAATTATTAGTGTCTATCATAATACCAGAGTATATGCAGTCAGCCTCCACCGGCCTCAGCTTGACATCATCACTGATATACTGCAGGATTTCAGCAACCATTTCGGATGCAGATGAGGCATATGGTTCTATATAAGAAAGTGTTGCACTTTCAATCTTTTCTGTACTCTGCCTGTGATGATCCAAGACAACAATCGAAGAGCACAGATCAATCAGTTCCTTACACTCCGTATAGCTTGGTTTGTTAACATCTACCACAATCAATACTGTATTATCATCGATCAGTTCCGTTGCCTGATTACTATTTACAAATAGATCATCTTCGTACTCCGATGTATCCAACAAGCTCTCTATAAGCGGCTTAATCGAGGTTGTGATTTCATTTACAACAATATACGCTTTCTTACCAAAGGTCTTTGCTGCACGGAATACGCCGATTGCTGCACCAAATGCATCCACATCTATAATCTTATGACCCATAATGACAATCTTATCTTTGCTCTCGATGATTTCCTTCAAAGCATGTGCCTTGACTCTGGCCTTGACTCTTGTGTTCTTTTCTACCTTCTGGCTCTTGCCGCCAAAGTAAGTAATATCATCCGGCGTCTTGATCACTGCCTGATCACCGCCTCTGCCGAGGGCAAGATCAATTGCATTTCTGGCATAATCATAGTTCTGCAGATATGTATCTGCATCCAATCCAATACCTATACTGAGTGTCACTGCCATTTCATTACCGATATTAACAGTCTTGACATCCTCCAGAAGTTCAAAACGGTTCTCTCTGAGTACCTCAAGCCATTTTTTTTGCATGACCAACAGATATTTATCTTTCTCCAGTTTCTTGACCAATCCGTCTATACCGGAAAAATACTTGTTGATCTTTCTGTCTATCAGTGCTACCAGCAATGATCTTCGAACCTCTTCAACGCTCTCAAGAGCTTCATCATAATTATCAATATAAATAAGTCCGGTCGCAAGCTTCTGTTCATCATTTTTTCTTGCATACTGATTGATCACTGTTTCATCAAACATAAATAATGCAATCAAATAGCTGTCATAATCAAAGGTATCTACTACCGAACTGTCTACCATTTCCTTCATGGATACCTTTCGCATACTGATACGATAGTCCCGCTCTTCATATGCCATATAGGTCTCTGTTTCAAATTCCTTTGTCGGCAAATCATCTCTCTGCAGCTCCGGAAGCAGGGACGTAATGGACTTTCTATAACCTTTTTTAATACTCAGAACCTTTTCAAAAGCCTCGTTCGTCCATATGACCTTTCCATTCTCATCCAGCAATGCATATGGAATCTCTAATGCACGAAGCAGCTGACGCTGTACCTGTCCATATTGCGTGGCAAAACTGATGAGTTCATTTAAGACCAGATTTCTGTTTTTGAAATATAATAATAATGAAATAGAAAGAAAAACAAGCGTAAAAAATGTCAGTACAGCACCTGCTTTCAAATTCACAAAGTAGATGTATACATTTACGACCACCATCAACAGACTGAGCCAGATAGGCCATTGTATATATGAATTCAATTGTCCGGTAAATCTAATCCTTCTGTTCATACAGGCTCCCCAAAATTAACGTCTATTACGATTATAACACCATTCACATTGAGAAACAAGTTAATCGGCCATATTGTTCATGTTATCATGCGCACAAAAAAAGACCGATTACTCGGTCTTTTTTATTGCTAATAATTAGTTTGCAACATAGATACCAGCTGCGATTAATTTAGCTTTCAGCTCCTGATACAGAGCATCTCTCTGTGCCTGGTTAGCTGCTGCTGTAGACTTAACTGCTGCCTGTGATGCGCTGAATGCTGCAAGGTTTGACTGATATGTTGCCTGTCTTGCTGCCTCTGCTGCTGCTGCCTGAGACTTAACTGCTGCCTGTGAAGCGTTGAATGCTGCAAGGTTGCTCTTGTAGAGTTCCTGTCTTGCTGCTTCTGCTGCTGCTGCCTGAGCCTTAACTGCTGCCTGTGAAGCATTGAATGCTGCAAGGTTTGACTGATATGTTGCCTGTCTTGCTGCTTCTGCTGCTGCTGCCTGAGCCTTAACTGCTGCCTGTGAAGCATTGAATGCTGCAAGGTTTGACTGATATGTTGCCTGTCTTGCTGCTTCTGCTG
>CAYRJT010000145.1:0-6537 GCA_964424675.1 uncultured Lachnospiraceae bacterium | reverse complement strand
ATGCCCAGGGCAAACCGATTAAAGTGATTCCGGGCATAGAACTCTCTACGGAAAATGAGGCCTGTGACGTACACATACTGGGACTTTTTATCAATTATAAAAACCCGGCTTTTCAGAATTACCTGATAAAGTTTCAGGAGTCCCGTGATCTTCGTAACGAAAAAATGTGTATCAAACTGCGTGAACATGGTATTCAGATCACAATGGAGGATTTACGGAAACGGTTTTCCGATTCTGTTGTAACCAGAGGACTTTATGCAAAATATATGCAGGAAACCGGACAGATTAAATCCATGAAAGAAGCCTTTGAACGATACATCGGCGATACCGGTCCCTGTTATGTGCCTCGTGAAAAGGTCACTCCGGAACAGGCGATTGATCTGATCCACACTGCCGACGGTGTCGCTGTACTGGCTCACCCGGTGCTCTATCACATGGGCACGGCAAAGCTGGATGCATTCACGGCACGCTTGAAAGCTGCAGGTCTGGATGGCATTGAGGCTGTTTATACGACCTATGCTCCAAGTGATGAGCGTGATATCAAAAGATTGGCAGCAAAATATGAATTGCTCATAACCGGTGGCTCCGATTTTCACGGCACGACCAAGCCGGAAACAGATCTCGGAGTCGGCTATGGCAAGCTGTTTGTTCCTGAAGACTTATTAGATCAATTAACAGATTATAAGAGCCGCTCAAAATGATGCGGCTCTGAATATTTACATGCCCTTTGCTGCATGAAAAAGGAGACTACCCATGAAAACAACAAAAATACTATTTACAGATCTTGACGGAACTCTGTTAGATGACCAGAAAAATATCAGCCATCACTCACTCGATACCATCAAACGTATGACAGATGCCGGCCACAAACTTGTTCTATGCTCCGGGCGTCCGATCAACAGTGTGCTGGCGGTATCTGAACAATTTGGCTTCACAGGCCCCGGCTCCTACGTGGTCTCCTACAACGGCGGCCTGATTTATGACTGCTATGAAAAGAAAACCATCCTGCACTCTCCACTTTCTTTTGACTGTGTAAAGTACCTGTTTGATCAGGCAGATCAGGAAGGTCTTCATATCCATACCTATTCTGATACACATATTATCAGTCTGCACGACACACCGGAGCTGGTGCATTACTGTGAGCACATCCAGATGCCTACCCTTGTGACTGATGATATTCTCGGTGCACTGGATGAGGAACCCATGAAGATCATCGTTATGGATATGAACGGACGTCCCAGACTGGATGCTTTCCGGGCAAAGCTCTCATCATGGGCAGAGGGAAAAGTCAGCTCTACATTCTCCAGTCCTCTGCTGCTGGAATATGGCTCACCTGCCTCTACCAAAGGCAATGCTGTAAAATATCTGTGTCACTATCTGAATATTCCGATTGAGAATTCTGTAGCCTCCGGAGATGAGGAAAATGATACCACTATGCTGGAAGCCGCCGGAGTTGGTGCTGCCATGGCAAACGGAACCGATATCGCAAAAAATGCCGCCGATTATATTACCGAGCACGATAATAATCACGATGGCATTTCTGAAATCATAGAAAAGTTTATTCTCGAGCTCTCCCCTAATTAACCTTCTACAATCAAATATCTTCCGTCGGGAATCTTAAATACCTCGGAGGCTTCCTCGATGTCTTCGAGTTTCATTCCTTCGAGATCTACTCCGCTCTCATCGAAATACTCCCAAACCTCCTGCAGTGAATCAACAACTACCGCAAGGCAATCCTCTAAAAAGGCCTCTGCCTCTTCCAAATTATCAGCTACATTCTCATCAAAGAGTTTGCTCTGATATTTCAAAAATACATTCAATACTTCATCATCATATTCATGCATAGCGCAACCCTCCTCTATAACTATATTTTAACGCTAACAATATCGGACTACAACCCTAATTCTTGATATATGGAACGAATTTTTGCAATCGGAAATCCGACAACATTATTATACTCACCATGAATGCCCTTTATGTATACACATCCTCTTCCCTGGATCCCATAGGCACCGGCTTTATCCATTGGCTCACCTGTGGCAATGTATGCCCTGATTTCTTCATCGGTCATCGGTACCATCTCCACCTCAGTCATGGCATGAAACGAATGTGTCTGTACCTCACCATCCCGGTCATATACAAAAGTAACCCCTGTATACACCTGATGCACATGTCCCTGCAGTGCACGGAGCATATCGACGGCCTCTGATTCATCTGACGGTTTTCCCAGTATTCTGCTGCCGATGCTGACGATCGTATCCGCGCCAATCACCAGATAATTTTCCCGCTCCAGACCGGCGGCTGTATTCTGTGCCTTCTGCTTTGACAGATCCTCCACCACCTCCTCAGGCAGGCTTTTGTCTGTCACCTCCTCCGACATCGTCGGCAGGATGACCTGAAACTCGATTCCGGCCTGCGTCAGGATCATGCTCCTGCGCGGCGAACCAGATGCTAATATGATACTCCTCATTCTTCTATATGCTCCTCTGGTACAAATATGCGTGCATTCATATTTTCTTTCATGGATTTAACTGCCTGCATAGCCTCCTGGCAGAATTGATCCTGCGCACAAACTGATTCTTTTCCTCTTTTATCAATTCTTTCATATGTACCATCCGCTGTCAATACCCTTGCTTTCATCGTATCATCCAGCTGTACCTGCAGCAGATGCATGACCTTGTGCTTGAGTTCCTCCTCCTCGATCGGGAACATGATTTCTACGCGGCGTTCCAGATTACGCGGCATCCAGTCTGCAGATCCCAAAAATATCTTTTCCTTTCCCGCATTATGAAAGTAAAAGATACGGCTGTGCTCCAGAAAATTGCCTACAATAGAGCGAACCCTGATATGCTCACTGATTTCCGGGATCCCAACTCTCAGACAGCAGATGCCTCTGACGATCAGATCAATCTCCACACCTGCATGAGAAGCCTCATATAACGCTTCTATAATATCACTGTCACAGAGTGAATTGATCTTGGCAATGATCCTTGCCGGCTTTTTCTGCAGTGCATTTTCGCGTTCTTTATTGATCAGGTACAGAAACTTCTCCTTGAGCCAGAGTGGAGCCAGTGCCAGCTTATTCCATGATACAGGCTCTGAGTAGCCTGACAGCATATTGAACACTGCAGTTGCATCCTCGCCGATCTTTTCCGAACAGGTCAGCAGACCAAGATCTGTGTATAGCTTTGCTGTAATATCATTATAATTTCCGGTACCAAGATGAACATATCTCCTGATGCCGTCCTCTTCACGTCTGACTACCAGTGTGATCTTAGAGTGCGTTTTCAGTCCGACCAGTCCATAGATGACATGGCAGCCTGCTTTCTCTAACATCTTTGCCCAGACAATATTATTCTCCTCGTCAAATCTGGCCTTTAACTCTACCAGTACCGTTACCTGCTTTCCATTTTCAGCGGCCTGTGCCAGAGCTGCAATGATTGGCGAATTGCCGCTGACACGATAGAGTGTCTGCTTGATTGCCAGAACATCAGGATCCTTTGCTGCCTGCTGTATGAATGTAACGACAGGCTGAAAGGTCTCATATGGATGATGCAGGAGCTTATCCCCTTCCCTGATCTGAGAAAACAAATCTCTGTCTGTCTGCAGGTGTGGAACCGGCTGGGGTACATATGGAACATTCTTCAGCTGCTCGAAGCCCTGCAGGCCATACATTTTCATCAGGAAAGTCAGATCCAGCGGACCATTGATATAGTAGATATCCTCTTCCTTAATGGATAATTCATGTCTCAGTATTTTCAGCAGTCTCTTGTCAATGTCATCATCTACCTCCAGACGGATGGCCTCTCCCCATTGACGCTTCTTTAACTGCTTTTCGATTTCCTTTAACAGATCAGCTGCCTCATCCTCGTCAATCGTCAGATCAGCATTTCTCATGATTCTGAACGGATATGCACAAATGACATCATAATTCAGGAATAGCTGGTCAATATTTCTCTCGATGATCTCCTCTAACAGAATCAGAGTCGTTTTATCCTTCTCTCCCGGTATCAGTACAATACGCGGCAGCACGGCAGGTACCTGCACCGTTGCGAACTCGACTTCTTTTTTTTCATTCTTTTTGGTCACCAAAGCACCGATATTCAATGTCTTGTTGCGTATCAGCGGAAACGGGCGCGACGAATCCACTGCCATCGGAGTCAAAACAGGATATACATTTTCACTGAAATAGTGATCCACATACTCTGCCTGCTTCTTTGTCAGACTCTCATGCTCTGTTACTACATTCACTCCATTTTGCTTCAGCAGCGGCAGTAACGAACGGTTATAGGTCGAATACTGAAGCTGTACCAGCTCGTGTGTCGCAGCATTGACTTTCTCCAGCTGCTCACCTGGGGTCAGTCCGGCAATATCCGGCTTGGTGTAATCGGCATTGACCATATCCTTCAAGGATGCTACACGAATCATGAAAAACTCATCCAGATTAGATGCGGTAATGCTCAGGAACTTCAATCGTTCAAAGAGCGGCAGTGTCTTATCACGTGCCTCCTCCAGAATACGATTATTAAATAAGAGCCAGCTGAGCTCACGATTGTAATAATACTCGCTTCTCTTTAAGTCAAATTTATCTGCCATCATTCAAGCTCCTTTTTTGCTTCATAATTGGTTTCACACTGAAGACCTCTTCAAAAAACCTTGCTTTTCTGTCAAAGAAGCCTTTTTCCAAAGAAAGATCTTCGTCAGAATATACCATCAGGATCAGTTGATCATCCTTCAGCGATGCCTTCACATCCTGTACCTTTCTCCTCTGGCTTCTGCAAACACCGTCAGCTACTCTGAAGATTGCTACCAGCTTCGCGATTGTCAGATAGGAATCCTTATCCAGAGAGGATGCCACTGATAATTCATTGTAATACTGAAATGTCGCCTTGTTATACTTCACGACATTTGCCACGACTTCACGTTCCAGATGTGACAACCCGATAATCTCTGTTGCCATGATAATACTATAGGAAGACTCAGCCATGGACTCCAGACTGATAAACTTCCCACAATCACCAAGTAATGCGGCAATCCGAAGCAGCAGCCGTTCTCTCTTTCCCATTCCATGCAGCTTTTTCGTACTGTCAAAGATCGTCAGTGCCACCTGCTGTACAAATACATTTCTGGTACGGTTTCCTTTATACCGCTTTCCCATATTCTCGGCACATGCTACGATATCATTTTCAAAGTTATGCTGTACCTGTATCAGTTTATTCTTCTGGGCATAATCATATGCGATTCCATCAGCCAGTCCCACACCTGGAGCCCAAAGAAGTTCGGCACCTGTAATTTCAAGAATTCTTTTAAATAAAATCGCAGAGGGTGTCAACAGGGATGCATTTTCCTCTGGCATCCCCAGATACTCTGCCACCTGCTCAGGAGTCTGTATCCTTAAAATATCCACAAAAGCAGAATACTGTTGTTGTGTAATGGTATTATCCTTCTTTTCCTTACCAAGCTTCTGCATGATGAAAGAAATATAGTCATCCACAACAATGATATTCTTGATGTCCCTGTCCTTCAGATACAGTGACTGAAAAGAAAGCAGCTGATTATCCACCAGTTCCTCAATCAGATGCTCATAATCCTTCGTAAGCGGCTCGATAGCCCCGAGCATTTCCCTCATACGCAGGATACCAAGACGGATATTCTGTGTTGCCACAAGGGAATCCTTATCAAATAGTGAAATCTGAATAGAACCTCCGCCTACATCAACAATGGCAGTACCCTTTTCAATGACCTTGTCAAACCGTTCTCCCTTGGACGCTACTGATTTATAGTGTAGAAAACGCTGTTCTGAATTACTCAGTACATCTACCTTAAGTCCTGTACGCAGTTTGATCTGTTCCAGCACGATGATCCTGTTTTCTGTCTCACGTATGGCACTGGTTCCGCATGCACGATAGGCCGCCACCTTATAGCTCTTCATGATATCTGCAAACTCAGACAGTACCTGACATAGCTCGTCCACTCTCTCATGTGAGATCTTGCCTGTAGAATATGTATCCGTTCCGAGTTCGATACTGTGGCGGATATGGTCAATCTGTTTCATCTCTCCCTTGCCTGAAAACTGATAGATCTTCATGGCCAGTTCATAGGAGCCTACATCTATGGCTGCAAAGGTCTGTATGCTCATCCGGTTTCCTCCCTACTCTTTTCCGAGTAAATAATCTATGAACTGCTGGGCTGTCCTGCCTGACAGGCCGCCATGTGACAGTTCCCATTTATTAGCCTCCAGCAGCAGTTCCTCCTCCGGCATAGTCACATCATAGCGCTCTGCCAGAGTCTTAACAATATTCTCAAACTCTCTCTTATCCGGTGCACAGAAAAAGATAGAAACACCAAACCGTGCAACCAGAGACAGCTTCTCCTGTACTGTATCTGAGCTGTGCAGATCCTCTCTGCGTTCCTCCTTATCAGAGAACTTCTCTCTTACGAGATGTCTTCTGTTGGAGGTCGCATAAATCAGTACATTCGCCGGCTTCTTTTCCAATCCGCCCTCTATAACGGCCTTGAGATATTTATATTCTATTT
>CAYRJT010000144.1:0-6689 GCA_964424675.1 uncultured Lachnospiraceae bacterium | reverse complement strand
AACAGACACATAAAAAGATCAGACAGATTTCACATGGGATTACCACACAGCTGTCTGCAATTGAGACATTACTCAGACATCAGAAGTATCAGGAGGCAGAAGAATATCTCAGGAGCATCACAGATACGGTCGAACAGGATATCCTTCCGATTCATACGAATAACGTTGTAGTGGATGCACTTTTAAATCAGCGATATATTATGGCCAGATCGAAAAATATCAAAATGCAGTTTGACATACAGGATCTGCAGGACATCAGACTGCGTACAACGGATATGGTTTCGATTCTGTCTAATGCGCTGAATAATGCGATTGAAGCCTGTGAAAAGGTAACAGGAAACAGACTGATAGAATTAAAGATTATTAATAATGATCATGAACTGTTCATCTCTGTACAGAACACAGTGGAAGAGGATATTCAAATCGCAGGGGATACTCTGCCGACTTCAAAAATGGATAAGCTCAATCATGGATTGGGATTAGGGGGAATCAAATCGGTGGTAGATCGCTGCGGCGGAAAATTATTTATTGAGTGTGAGAACAGGATTTTCAAGCTGGTGGCGGCTTTTATCACTACATTAGATTAAATGTGAATAAATTGTGAACTCTATTTCAACTTGATTTACAATAAGACTGTGAAGTGGTAAAGTATTACACAGAGAAGGTGTGGAGTGCTGATCACAGGATAAACCGGAGGATATCTCGGTGGCTGATAATAGAGTTAATCTGGAGTTACATGTTACAGAAGTGCTGCATCAAATGGGGGTGCCGGCCAGACTGACAGGGTATCATTATCTGCGAGAGGCAATTATGATGCTTGTAGACGATATGGAAGTCTCGCATTCTATTACAAAGGTTTTATACTATGATGTGGCAAAGAGGCATAATTCTACAACAGGAAAAGTAGAGAGAGCCATAAGAACAGCGGTGGAAGTATCATGGGAACACGGAAATGCAAAAGTATTTGAACAGATTTTTGGATATTCCGTAACCAGTGGCAGAAAAAAGCCCTGTAATTCAGAGTACATGGTACAGATAGCGGATCAGATCAGACTGAAACGAAAATATGAAATGCCCTTGATTTAGGTCAGGGGCATTTTTGCATCCAGTTTTGATAACGCTTTGTACGTTTGGAAAAACGATATTTCCGGAGCATGACAGTTCGAATGTGTTCATCAGATAAAAAGGATAGTACTTGTTTGCACTCCTCTGGTGAATAATTTACATATTCATCAAATGAAAGCTTGATTTCCTGAATAGAATTACCACATTTCAGACATTCCTGCTGGTGTCCACAGAGCAGGAAGATTTGACGGCAGTTGTGACAATAGTGTAAGTATATCATTGTGAGTTCTCCTGATTGTCCGAAAACATGAGATTGAAGATATTAAAAATACAAGAATAATATGCAAATATAGCCTGTGTCAATCATATACAAGAAAATAGTGTATTGTACAAAAAAACCGCAAGAAAGGCTCTTTGCGGTTGTAATCTTTTACGGATAATGTTATAATACTACGAGATTATGTAAATTGAACCGGAGGATAAATCATGAGGACATATTTAGTAACAGGCGGTGCCGGTTTTATCGGTTCCAACTATATACAGTATATGTTTCAGAAGTATCATAATGATATTCAGATCATCAATGTTGATGCATTGACATATGCAGGGAATCTGGAAAACCTGAAGGATGTTGCTGACAGGGAGAACTATACATTTATTAAGGCTGATATCTGTGACAGAGAGGCAATTTCAGCAATATTTACAAAATATGATATTGACAGAGTTGTTCATTTTGCAGCTGAGAGTCATGTAGACAGAAGTATCAAGAATCCGGAGGTGTTTGTACAGACCAATGTACTGGGGACACTCGTTATGCTGAACTGCGCCAAGGCAGCATGGGAGACTGAGGATGGATTTCAAGCAGGTAAGAAGTTTCTACACGTGTCTACTGATGAGGTCTACGGATCACTTGAGAAAGAGGATGAGTATTTTTATGAGACAACGCCTTATGATCCACACAGTCCGTACTCGGCCAGCAAGGCATCTTCTGATATGATTGTGAAATCCTATATAGATACATTTAAGTTTCCGGCTAATATCACAAACTGCAGCAATAACTATGGTCCCTATCAGTTTCCTGAGAAACTGATTCCGCTGATTATCAACAACACGTTACAGGGAAAGAAGCTTCCAGTATACGGAGACGGGAAAAATGTTCGTGACTGGTTATATGTAGAGGATCATGCAAAAGCTATCGATATGGTGCAGGAACTCGGTACCATTGGTCAGACCTATAATATCGGCGGTCATAACGAGAAGCAGAATATCGAGATCATCCATATCATCATTGATACGATTCATGATATGCTGTCAGACTCTGATCCGAGAAAAGCACATGTCAATACAGATCTGATTACTTATGTAGCAGATCGTAAAGGACATGACAGACGATATGCGATAGCACCTGACAAGATCAGGGCTGAGATCGGATGGCAGCCGGAGACAATGTTTGCTGAGGGTATCAGGAAAACAATCAAATGGTATTTTGAGCACGAAGACTGGATGAAAAATGTAACCAGCGGTGATTACCAGAAGTATTATGAGGAGATGTACCGATGAAGGGAATTATACTTGCAGGAGGTTCCGGAACCAGACTCTATCCTTTGACCAAGGCAGTTAGCAAGCAGATGATGCCGGTTTATGATAAACCAATGATTTACTATCCGTTATCGATTCTGATGCTTGCCGGGATCAGAGAGATATTGATCATATCGACTCCGAGAGATTTGCCGATGTTTGAAAGTCTATTTGGAACCGGAGAACAGCTGGGACTGAAGATGTCCTATGCAGTACAGACGGAACCGAGAGGGCTGGCAGATGCTTTCATTGTTGGAGAGGAGTTTATCGGACAGGACAGCGTGGCACTGATCCTTGGTGATAATATATTTTACGGACAGAGCTTTTCAAAAATGCTGCGTGAAGTAGCGTCCAGAGAAAAGGGGGCTACAATCTTCGGATACTATGTCAGAGATCCGCGCGAGTATGGCGTGGTTGAATTTGATGAGAACGGTATGGCTGTTTCCATAGAAGAAAAGCCGGAGAAGCCAAAATCAAATTATGCGGTACCGGGGTTATATTTTTATGATCATGATGTTGTAGAAATAGCAAAGAATGTGAAGCCGTCAGCAAGAGGCGAGATTGAAATCACAAGTGTGAACAATGCATATCTGCAGAGGGGCGATTTGCATGTACAGACTTTGGGACGCGGGTTCGCGTGGCTGGATACAGGCAATCATGATATGCTGCTGGATGCGGCGGACTTTGTCGCAGCGTTTCAGAAGAGACAGGGCATGTATATATCCTGCATAGAGGAGATTGCATACAGAAGAGGGTTTATAGACAGGGAACAATTGATTTCACTGGCACAGCCGTTACTGAAAACAGAATACGGACAGTATCTGATCGACGTAGCAAACGGGTTATAAAGAAATCGGAGGTAAGGGAGTATATGACTGGAAAAGATAAGGGGAATCTTGACCGGATATTAGAAGGGAATGCAGAACCGAAAAAAAAGGTTCGAAGAAGGGTCAAGAAACAGCCGGAGAAGAAGGGAAATTCACCGGAAAAAACAATGAAGAAGACCAGAGAAAAAATGTCGACAGGCAAATTCTCTGGATTTGATCAGTATGCATACGATGTAACTGATCGCAAGCCGACCGTCAATGAGATCGGACCGAGCAAATTCCGTCAGAAATCAGCTGACTGGATGTCCGATATGGAAGACAGTGTTCAGAGAGAGCATCATGAAATGCATGAGGGTTTTCAATTTCAAAAATGGATCAAAGCACTGACACCGGTACAATGGGCGGCAGGCTTTATGGCAATCGTCCTGTTTATCACATCGATTACAGGAACGGTTGTTTATGCAGATTATCAGAGTGAACAGAAGCTGACAGAGGCATTTGCGCAGCTGGAAACATATGAAGCCATGACGGCAGCATCTGAAATCACATCCGCAGAGTTAGAGACAGTGGAAGTCCCGCTTGCAATGGAGGAGGCTCCTGAGCAGGATGAGACTGCCGCAAAAACATTGTCACTCGTATTGACATCCGTCGAGAAGGATCTGAAGATTAAAGTGGTTGACGGTGAGGATACGCTGATAAAGGGAATCGCATGGAAAGTCAATGTAACGGACGAGAACGGCAAGACAACAGAACTGGTCGATGACGACAAGGACGGTGTCATCCATGCAACAGATATGGCAGCAGGAGATTATGCGGTAGCACTTGTGCCGGATGACTCCATTACAGATTATACATTTCCGTCAGAACCTATGACGGTAGCAGTCAAGGCAAAGGTGGAGTACAAGGTCATTCAGGACATTAAGGATGAGATCAAGACGGAAGCAGAGGTCAATGTAGCCGCCGAGGATACAGGCGGTAAGCAGGCAGCTGATGTAGAAACATCAACCGCTTTGACCGATACCGTAGAGTTCGTCGAGTCCACAAAAACTCCAAAGGGCACTACAGTGGATGGCTATGTTGAGTCCGCAGTTTATCTTGACTACACAGCAAGAGCACCATTTTCATCCTCAACACTGTTTGCTGATGTGTTGAATTCCCTGAAGGCTTCGGCAACTTCCGGGTTGTCATTGTATCATACATTGAGCATGCCGATGGGATTTTTGGTAGCCGGGGTAGATACACCGCAGGACGGAACGACACCGGAAGACTCAACAGCTGGCGAATCATCGTCTTCATCTACAGAACAGACAACGCCAACCACACCAGATACTTCATCTTCTTCAACTGAACCACAGGAGAACACAAGTAGTTCATCAGCGACTGAGGTTCAACCAAGTACAACAACAGATACAAGCTCTTCATCAACAACAAGTTCATCGTCAACCACCAGCTCATCAACAGTAACAACGAGTTCATCGTCATCGAGTTCGTCTTCGACAGCAATGATACCACAGACAATATCGGTATCTGGAACCTCAACGGTTAAGGTTGGCGGAACGGTCACAATGACTGCGAAGGTATCGCCGACAACAGATACAGTGACATGGTCCAGTGGGTCAACGGCAGTTGCAACGATAACAAATGCAGGCGTCGTAAAAGGTATCAGCGTTGGCTCGTCAGTTATTACTGCGACGAGCAGTTCTGGTAAGACGGCATCCATCAATGTAACAGTTACTGCAGCAGATACTGCATCCATTGCACTTTCTGGAACCAGTACAGTCAAGGTGGGAAAGACAACAACGTTGACTGCAAAGGTGACACCCGCTACAGATACCGTCACATGGTCGAGTGGGTCAACAGACGTAGCAACCGTTTCAAGCGCGGGAGTTGTAACAGGTGTTAAAGCGGGTAAATCTGTCATCACTGCAAAGAGCAGCAGCGGAAAGACGGCAGCACTGGAAGTTACTGTAGAAGCAGCATATGCAGATACTGCACAGCTGTATGATTCTGCAAAGAATAAGCTGTATGTTCTGGAGGGCACAACCTATCGTCTGGCTACCTATGCAGATTATAAGAGCGGAAAGTTCAGCAAGTATTACAAAAAAGGTGCTGTAGACGAATATCTCTACACAGGCTGGCAGACACTGAACGGTCTGACTTATTATTTCAAGAAGGACAACACCAAGGTGACGGGGGAACAGGTCATCGGAGGCGTGAAATATACATTTGACAATGACGGAGCACTTTCACAAGGTAGCGGAACACTGGGTATTGATGTATCAAAATACCAGCCGAACATCAACTGGGCATCCGTCAAAGCATCGGGTATCAGCTATGTCATTATCCGTTGCGGCTACAGAGGTTCATCAACAGGTGTACTGGTTGAGGATCCGTATTTCAGATCACATATCAAGGGTGCCAAGGCAGCAGGCCTGAAGGTTGGTGTATATTTCTTTACGACAGCTGTTACAGAAGCGGAGGCAGTAGAGGAAGCAAGTATGTGTGCTGCACTTTGCTCGGGATATGGATTGAATTATCCTGTATTTATGGACTGCGAGAGCAGTGGCAGAGCAGGATATATGAGCATGTCGGCAGCACAGAGAACATCCGTGATTAAGGCATTCTGTTCAACAATTCGTTCAGCAGGCTATACACCGGGCGTTTATGCAAATAAAACTTGGTTATCAAGCTATATGAATGCGTCAGAACTCAGTGGTTACAAGATCTGGCTGGCACAATATAATTCACAGGTTACCTACAAAGGACGTTACGACCTCTGGCAGTTCACCTCCAAAGGCTCCGTCAACGGAATCAGTGGCAACGTGGATATGAACCAATCGTACCTCGGATACTAAAGGGACGGCGGCCCGAATGGGCAATAGAAAAAACTTTTTAGGAGCGTAAGGAAAATGGGAAAAATTACAGTGGAGACTTGTCACATTGAAGGACTAAAGGTGATCACACCTACCGTATTCGGTGACAAGCGGGGATATTTCATGGAGACGTACAACTACAACGATTTCAAAGAGGCAGGAATCGATATGGAGTTCGTACAGGACAATCAGTCGGCCTCCAAGAAAGGAGTACTTCGTGGTCTTCACTTTCAGATCCATTTTCCACAGGATAAGCTGGTACGTGTCATTAAAGGTGAAGTATTTGATGTAGTAGTAGATATGCGGGAAGGATCCAAGACATACGGTAAGTGGTTTGGTGTCAGAC
>CAYRJT010000143.1:0-6769 GCA_964424675.1 uncultured Lachnospiraceae bacterium | reverse complement strand
AACAATCCTTCATATTCTGAATCGGTGTTTCATTACCGATGTATACCTTGATTCCTTTAGAATCTTCACCCTCCTGTTTTGCAAGGGTTTCATTGACCAAGTCTGTCAGCTGGATTTTCTCTTCAAATGCAGATATGATCTCGCTCGCTCTCTGATTATCTGCCAGTTCCGGATACTTGAATATGTTATTGGTTCCGCTTGTATAAATCTCCAGATCTTCGTCTGCCTTGATTGCTTCACCTACCGCATCTATGACGCTTCCGATCAGATCACTGTGAACACCTGCCTGCTCTTTGATCTTGGAAATGATACCAAGATTGATCTCATCAATTGTCAGACCATTCAGGTTACTGTTTAATAATATATTTAGATTCAAAAGCGTTTCATCATCCAGAGGTTCTGCCACGGAGATCATTTCATTTTTGATGATATTTCCTTCTACAACGATCACTGCTAATATCTGATTCTCACTGACCTTTGACAGCTGTGTGAATTTCAGCTTGCTGTGATGATACTGCGGTGCTGAAATCAATGTCGCATAGTTTGTATTCGTGGCAAGTACCTTTGCGACCTGCTTAAGAAGACTCTCCATCTTGTCTGCCTTCTCTAACAGTACTTCCTTCATCTCATCAACTTCGCGTTCCTTGTCCTCCATCAGCATATCTACATAGAAGCGATAACCTTTATCCGATGGTATGCGGCCTGCAGATGTATGCGGCTGCATGATATATCCGAGTTCCTCCAGATCTGCCATCTCGTTACGAATCGTTGCCGAGCTTAAATTCAAACCCTCATATTTGGAAATCGTTCTGGAACCAACCGGTTCGCCTGTCTCCAAATAGTTACGGATGATGGCAAATAATATATTTTTCTTTCTTTCGTCTAACTTCATTTCGATTTCAAGATCTGCCACTTCATCACATCCTTTTGGGCTTGTTAGCACTCAACCGAGAGGAGTGCTAACACTCTACAAATAAAATACCACTCGACATTTTCTTTGTCAAGTGATATTCCCAACAATTTGACTATTTCATATTTATTTTATTTTTTATTTAGAATTGCCCAAAAAGGACTATTCTACACTCTTTAGCGACTCTATCATATCGATCCTTTTCAAGCGAAAATACATGACGAAGTTTACAATCAGAGAGAATGCAAACGTAAGCAGTACACTGTATACATAGCTGACAGGTTTGATATCGCGTCCGAACATCATAATATCAATCTCTGCTGTAATAATCACAAAATGATGCAGTATCATTCCCAGAAAGATGCCGGCCACTGTACCCAGTAGTGTTAATAATACATTTTCCCGGTTCACATAGCTGCTGACTTCACCGTCGTAGAAGCCCAGTACCTTCAGGGTTGCAAGCTCTCTCTTTCTCTCATTGACATTAATGTTATTCAGATTATAAAGCACTACAAATGCCAGCAGTGCCGCTGCAATCACCAGCACCCAGATGATTGTATCCATGCTCTTCAGCATATTTTTGATCCGTTCCGCCATACCGCTGTAGAAGGTGATACCCGCAACAGATTGAAGCTCCATATAGTCTGTACCCATAGCTGTCTCAAAGGCTTCATCATTCTGCGTATTCTTCAGGAAGATCTGACTGTATTCTACCGGCTTATGAAACAGCTTCTCATATAGGACTTTGCTCATATAGAGATAGTGATTGAAATAGTTCTCTGTAATTTCACTGACCTCTACCTGAATCTCAGAGGTATCATCCTCCTTGAGTGTGATGGTATCTCCCTTCTTGACTCCCAGAAGTGTTGCAAGCTTCTCTGTCATAATCACACCATCATCATTCATGGAATATGACTCATGTGTTACGCGATTTCGGAAGTTAATATAGTCCGGCATCTCGTCCTGATTCTCCGGTATCACTAAATAACCGCTCTTTGTGATATCATTTGCACGAATGTCAATGGCCAGCTGCTCTCCATACATCTGACCGGTGACTCTCTGATCAGCCTGTAGCGTCCGGTAAAGCTCCTCCTTCTCTTCCTCTGTGGCATCATCTTCGATTGTAATATCTGCATCATAGGTTCGGATCACGCCAAATTGCAGCTCACCGATGGCATTGATGGAATCCTTCAGCCCGAACCCGACGAGCAGCAAGGCCATACATCCGCCGATTCCGAACACCGTCATAAAAAATCTCTTCCTGTAACGAATCAGATTACGGATTGTGGATTTCTGTGTAAAGCTCAAATGTTTCCATATAAATGTAACACGCTCCAGCAGAACTCTCTTTCCGGCCTTTGGTGCAACTGGACGCATCAGAACTGCAGGCGCTGCAAGCAGCTCTTTATAGCATGCAAGAAGTGTTGCAAGTGTTGTACATAGAACAGCAGCTGCAGTTGACGTCACAGAATACTGCAGATTCAGCGGTGCTACTACAACAGGAAGATTATCATACATAATGGCATAAGCATTGATAATCGTCGGCGGCAGTATCTTCTGTCCTGCTACAAGTCCGAACAGACTTCCCAGCAGACTGGCAAGCAGAGCATACACCAGATATTTTGCTGCTATACTGAGATTACTGTAACCCAAGGCCTTGAGTGTCCCAATTTGTGTCCGTTCCTCCTCCACCATGCGGGTCATTGTGGTCAGGGATACAAGTGCCGCCACTAAGAAAAAGATTAACGGAAATACCTCGCTGATGGCTCCAATCCGGTCTGCATCCTGTCCGTACTCCACATAGGTCTGAATATAACTGCGATCCAGCACATACCACTTCGGAACCTCCAGATCTGCTACCTGCTTCTTTGCATCAGCAATATCTGTTTTAGCCTTCGCTATATCTGCTTTTGCATCCGTCAGCTTGACATCTGCCTCTTCCTTCGCATCCTCATATTTTTTCAGTCCATCCTCGTACTCCACTTTGGCATCTGCTATTTTCTGCTCCGCTTCAGCAATGTCTATCTTTGCATCTGCAATTTTAACCTTACCGTCAGCAAGCTCCTGTTTTCCATCTTCATATTCCTGCAGTCCGTCCTCATATTCCTGCTTGCCGTCAAGCCATTCTTGCTCCGCCTCAGTAAGGTCCTGTTCTCCATAAATGATATCATATTCTGCCTGATGAATCTTATCCCAGCCCATGCCAATCTCAACTTCCTTCTCGGCTATGGTCTGTTGCGCTCTCCCCAGTTCATCACGGCCTGCTGACAGCTCTGCCTTTTTTGCCGCAAGCTCTGCCTGTGCCTGATCCCATTTTCCAAGCTGTTCTAAAATTACTTTGTTCTGGTTTAATTTCTGTTCCTCGGCAAGTAGCTGCTGTTCACCGGCATTTAGCTGTTCTTCCTTCTCGGCAAGTGTCTTCTTAGCAGTCTCCAGCTCCGCCTCTCCGTCCTTCAGCTTCTGCTTATTGCGCATGACCTCCTCGCGTCCGTCAGCAGACTTCTTCCAGTTTTCATCCAGTTCAGCTCTGCCGTCTTCAAGCTCCTTCTTCCCATCAATCAGCTCCTGCCAGGCATCTGCTAATTCCTGTTCTCCGTCTATGACATCCTGTTCATGTTCTGCTAACCTCTTCTTCCCGTCTGCAAGCTCAGCTTCTCCATCTTCTATTTTCGTCTTGCCGTCATCCAGCTCCTGCTTCGCATCCGCAAGCTCAGACTCCGCATCTGCAATCTCCTTTTCACCATCGACGATCTGCTCCTCACCATCAGCAATTTTCTCATTTGCCTCTGTCACGACATCCTGATACCGGATTTCACAACGCACATCAGCCATCGCTTCTATCTGATCTGTTACATTCTCAATCAGAGCGTCATATTCATCGGAATAGCTTAACAGTGCATCTGCACCCTTGACCGATATGTAGAGTTCAGAATAGACATCTGATACGAAATCCTCCGGCATAATAATGATAAAACTATTGATATCACCACTTCCAATGGAAGAGCTTCCCCTGTCAAAGGATAAATAATAGGAAGTACTGCCTACTCCGACAATGGTATAGGTGTCCTGATGCAGCAAGTCCTCTGTTGCATCCTCGGAGCCTGATTTTACAGTGAAGCTGTCTCCAATCTGATAGCCTGTCGTCTCAATAAATTCATGATCTGCCAGACATTCCCCGGATTTCTCCGGAAGTCTGCCCTCCAGAATGGTAATCAGATTGAGTTCATCCGGAATCGACATCATCTTCAAGACGAGCTGTGCAGATTCTGTATCACACAATACGTCCTGAGAGTGTGAAGCCATAACATGCTTCACTCCATCTAGCTTCATAAGCTCATTCTGATCTGCCTCTGTCATTCCCAGATCACCCAGTACCCGGATATCCATCAGTTTGCTCTGATCATAAAAAGTGTCCGCGGACATCTGCATATCAGGCTGTGTCGCACGGATCCCTGCAAAAAAAGCCACGCCAAGAGCAACGATTAAAAAAATAGATAAAAATCGATTCAGACTCTTCCGGACTTCCATATAAAAATCTTTTCTCAGAGCTTTTTTCTTCATATCTTTTCTACCATTCAATGGTATCGATTGATACCGGATGAGCGTTACAGGTCACAGAGCTTACCTTCCCGTTCTTAACCTTAATCATGCGATCTGCAATCGGGGCAATTGCCGAGTTATGTGTAATCACAATCACTGTCATCCCTTTCTCTCTGCAGGTATCCTGCAGAAGCTTTAAAATAGACTTTCCCGTGTTGTAATCCAATGCACCGGTTGGTTCATCACACAACAGCAGCTTCGGATTCTTTGCAAGTGCTCTTGCTATGGCAACTCTCTGCTGTTCGCCTCCTGACAGCTGCGCTGGGAAATTCCCCATTCTGTCTCCAAGTCCCACTTCCTGCAGCACCGTCTCAGCATCCAGAGGATCTTTGCTAATCTGTAGTGCCAGCTCTACATTTTCTAATGCCGTCAGATTCTGCACCAGATTGTAGAATTGAAATACGAACCCAATATCATCTCTTCTATAGGAAGTCAGCTGTCTGCCTGTATAGGTACTGATATCTGTCCCATCCACGATAATAGAGCCACTGGTGCACGCATCCATTCCTCCCAGTATATTCAGTACTGTTGTCTTTCCTGCGCCGGAAGGGCCTACAATGACTACAAACTCCCCTTTTTCGATCTCGAAGTCAATTCCATCTACGGCATGGATGATAACCTCTCCCATCTGATACGTCTTTCTGACATCTTTTAGTTCAACAAATGCGCTCATAGAATCCTCCGTAAAGTGGCCTACTCCATTGTTTATTTTGCAATGTAACAAAAGAAGTGGCAAGCAAAAAATATGCCCCCCACTTCCTTTATCATTATGTATATTAGATTTCGAATCTGCCGCTGACATCACCATTTATGACATAGTAAACAGCGCTCTCTTCAAACTTCACATACACATCAAGACTCTTGATGGCTGCTTTGTTGCCGGCTTCCTTGTAGGCTGCCTTTGCACGTGAAATAATCTCATCCTTATTCAGATCCTTACCTAAGAACTGAATATAGAACTGCTCCTTCACTGCTGTCTTAGGTGCTGCTGCCTTTTTTGCGGGTGCCTTCTTAGCAGATGCTGCCTTTTTCACAGGAGCTTTCTTAACAGGTGCCGCTTTCACAGAAGCTGCTGCTTTTGCAGGTGCTTTCTTAGCAGGTGCTGCTTTTACTGGCTCTGCTGCTTTTACAGGTTCTGCTGCTTTTACCTCTGGTTTTGCTTCAGGTGCTGCCTTGACTGCAGCTGGTTTCTTAACTTCTTTCATAATGTTCTCCTTCCTCTTGTTACATAACCAAACTTTATGTATTACAATTGCAACTATATCCCAGTTTTGCTGAATTGTCAAATATTTGTAATCAAAACAAGAGGCTTTTACAGGATCATCGCAAAACTCTTACACTATTGTAAAATTGAGAACCCTAAACTCTTTCCGTCATTAACGAACATCTGCACCGTCTCTAGAGATAACTGGTTCAAATCCTTGCCTAACATCGGAAGCTTGGCCAGTATTGCGTTCGTTACTGTAATGATGTCCACGCCGCACTGGTCTGCCTGCATGATATTATATACCTCACGGCAGCTTGCCCAGAGTGACTCTGTTCCCGGCTTTGACTGACAGATCGCAGCTGTCTCTTTCATCAGAGGCATTGCATCCACACCTGTATCAAGTACACGGCCTGCAAATACAGATACTACGTTCTTTGTTCCGTCTGCAAATGCATCCACTGTTGCACGAACCTGTTCAAGCGTCATGATGGCTGTTACATTCAACTGGTAGCCCTTTGCTGACAGCTTCTTGATGAGCGGAATACTGGATTCTCCCTTGGAATTTGTGATCGGAATCTTAATGTATACATTCTCTCCAAGTGCTGAGATCACCTCAGCTTCTTTTTCCATCGTATCAAAATCATCTGCGAATACTTCCAATGAAATCGGCAGATTCGGAATTTCCTTTACGACCTCCTTTGCAAAGGTTACATAATCCTTCACGCCTGCCTTCTTCATCAGGGTCGGATTGGTTGTAAAGCCTGTTACAAAGCCTTTTCTGTATTCCTCTTTCATACCGTCAATATCTGCGCCGTCCGCAAAAACTTTAATTTTTAAATCTTCAAATTTCATATTGTCATCTCCCCCTTATCTGATCGCGTTCACCATTAAATGCCATACAACACCCTGCCAGCCTTCTGCATGCGGTGTAATTCTTTCTTCTGCTACAACCGGAATTAACACGCAGGAATCTGATACCTGTTTTGCATAGCCGCCGGTACGTGATACGATGGAAATGACCTTGGCTCCTCTTTCCTTGCCAAGCTTTAATG
>CAYRJT010000142.1:0-6825 GCA_964424675.1 uncultured Lachnospiraceae bacterium | reverse complement strand
GTCTGCGACGCAAGTCACCCGCTTTTTTGCTACGCAAAAAGCGAGTGATGGGAATCTTCGATTACGAGTCTGCGACGCAAGTCACCCGCTTTTTTGCTACGCAAAAAGCGAGTGATGGGAATTACTACCATGAATCATAATAGATATTATACTTTGGATACGCTTCGGGGCTTTGCCTTGATTAATATGCTGGCATTTCATACTTGTTATGATCTGGTGATGATCTTTGGGGTGGAATGGCCTTTTTTTCATACAAAGGGCGCGTTTTACTGGCAGCAGATGATCTGCCTGTTGTTTATATTGATATCAGGATGTGTGGCGGCTTTCAGCACACATTTATTAAAGCATGGACTGATGGTATTCGGGACAGGCATGCTGATGACACTTGTGACATATATTGTGATGCCGGAACAGGTAATCTGGTTCGGGGTACTGCACTTACTTGGAGTCTCTATGATTTTGGTATCCTTGGGACAGCCCTTGCTGCATAAAGTACCAAAGGTAATGGGCATGGCCGTTTCTTTCTTGCTTTTCATTACATTACGTTATATTGATGAGGGAACCTTGAACTTTTTTGGTTATAGATATCTGACACTTCCGGAGAAGTGGTATGAATCAGGCAGGCTGTTTTTCCTCGGTTTTCCCAATCAATACTTTTTTTCAGCTGATTATTTTCCGGTGCTTCCATGGTCATTTTTATATTTGACGGGTTACTTCTTCTTTACCTTTATAAAGGAACGAAATCATGCATGGTATTTGTATGTTAAGGTACCCGGACTGAGTTTTGTGGGTCGTCATACCTTTATTGTTTATCTGCTTCATCAGCCGGTTGTTTATGGGGTTTTATATCTGTTGTTTGATGTATTGAAGATTTTATCCTGAACCATTTTGCAGGCATAGAAGTGTCTGATCGAATTTATTTAGATGTACTTACCAGAGGATGATGAAATGAAGGATGAAAAATTAAAATTTCATATGAAATTACGGTTATATCGCAGGGAGCGGGACTTCGGACCGGGTGTCACGGCTCTGATGGAGCTTGTCAAGGAGAAGGGGTCTCTGTCTGCGGCAACGAAGGAAATGGGTATGGCATACTCTAAGGCGTGGAAGATTATCAAGCATGCAGAGGAGGATCTGGGGATTACGCTGATGGAAGGACGCAGTGGCGGCAATAGCGGCGGCGGTACAGTGCTGACGAAAGAGGGAGAAGAATTACTGGCAAAATATCAGCAGTTTACGAAAGAGTCTCAGATTGAGGCTGAGAAAATCTTTGAGAGAATCTTTGCGGATTATATTTAATGGATTATATTTAATATTCATTCGGCTTGCAAGAAAAGGAAAAATGAATTATAATACAATGCATGTGGTGCAGGGATCTGCACCATATAAAAATGAATACGTTATTCTCTAGTAAGAATAACGCAGAGGAGGAACTACATATGAAAAATAAAATGATAGCAATGCTGTGTGTGACAGCGATGTTAGCTGTAGCAGGCTGTGGAAGTAAGGCAGCAGAACCGACAGCAGAAGCAGCACCTGTTGAGGAAGCTGCAGAAGAGGCGACACAGGAAGCAGCTCCAACAGAAGAGCCGGCGGCACCCGAGGAAACACCGGCAGCAGTCATAGAGGGAGAGCTCATGATTGCAGCAGCAGCCAGTCTGGAGAACTGTCTGACAGAAGAGATCATTCCGTTATTTAACGAATCCTATCCGGCAGTCAAGGTAACCGGAACCTATGACAGTTCAGGAAAGCTGCAGACACAAATTGAAGAAGGCGCAGAGGTAGATGTGTTCTTCTCAGCAGCTACAAAGCAAATGGACGCACTGACAGAGGAGCAGATGATAGATGCAGCTTCTGTTGTCAACCTTCTGGAGAATAAGATTGTTCTGATCGTTCCAAAGGGAAGCGAAGAAGATTACAGTAAGTTCGAAGATATTGCAAATGCAGAAACAATTGCAATCGGCGATCCGGAGAGCGTACCGGCAGGTCAGTATGCCGAGGAGTCCCTTACGAATCTCGGTCTGTGGGACGGTGTACTTGCAAAGTCTTCACTCGGAACGAATGTAACAGAGGTTCTAAACTGGGTAGCAGAGGGAAGTGCAGATGCCGGAATCGTATATGCGACAGATGCAGCACAGATGCCTGACAAGGTGGTTGTCATTGATACAGCCCCCGCTGACAGTGTGAAGCAGGCAATCTATCCGGTAGGTATCACAACAGCCACAGTCAATGCAGAGCCCGCAAAGGTATTTGTAGAATTCCTGCAGACACCGGAAGCCATAGCCATTTTTGAAAAGAATGGATTCAGTGCCGCAAAGTAGTGAATGTAAGAGCTTTTGGACAAGTGAAGTATTAGAAACAAATAAAAATTCCAAACCGAGGGCTTCCAGACGCAAATTAATTTGAATTTGGACAAGACAGTCTAGATAAAGATAATACAGATTCCAAAGAAATGAAGAAATATTGTTTCTTTGGAATCTGTATTTAGATTAGAGAGTTACATTGTCCATTATTAGATAACATGACATCTTGTATCTATTGATTTGGAATGGTCAGTACTTATTGAGCCAGCTTGTTGTCCAAAATCTGCTCTAAATTGAAGTTATAATGTACCCCATAGAGTGGATACAGAGAAAAATGAATATTTTCCCGATTTTTCTGGCCGTTACCCGTATAATGTACCACAGAGAGTAGACAAGATAGGCAGGATTTCTTCATGCTATGGATTTGAACTGAGCCATATAGAGCTCATAATAAGCCCCTTTCCTGGCAATCAGCTCTTCTGAACTGCCCTGCTCTACGATGCCGCCGTTATCAATGACAAAGATGCGGTCGGCACTCTGGATGGTGGACAGTCTGTGTGCAATTACGAACGAAGTACGACCCTCTAACAGTGTCTTGATACCGTCCTGTACCAGTAATTCCGTATGTGTATCAATACTCGAGGTTGCCTCGTCTAAGATCAGGATCTTCGGCATGGATACCATGGTTCTTGCAAATGCAAGCAGCTGGCGCTGTCCGATTGACAGTCCGCTTCCCCGCTCCTCGAGCACGGTATCATATCCCTTATCCAGTTTCATAATAAATCCATGTGCATTGACAGCCTTAGCCGCAGCGATGACCTCTTCATCCGTCGCATCCAGTTTACCATAGCGGATATTTTCCTTAATGGTTCCGGAGAACAGGAAGTTGTCCTGCGTCATAATCCCCATTTGCTGTCTCAGACTTTCAATCGTCACCTTCTTGATATCATGTCCGTCCACATAGACAGTACCGCCCTGAACGTCATAGAAACGACTGATCAGGTTCACAATGGTTGTCTTTCCGGCGCCGGTCGGCCCTACCAATGCGATAGTCTCGCCGGGCCTGATATGGAAGCTGACATCGTTTAATACATTTGTGGCATCGTCATAAGCAAATGTAACATGCTCGAATCTGACATCACCCTCGATGTCGGGCAGCTCTGTTACATCTGCACCGTCTTCAATCTCCGGAGGCGTATCCATAATCTCAAAGATACGTTCTGCACCGGAAATGTTGGTCACCAGCTGGTTATAGAAGTTTGACAGGTTCATAATCGGGCTCCAGAACATCGTAATATAAGTACCGAATGCCACCAGAGTACCAATGGATATTTCCTTCACACCAATCAGATTGATTGCGGCAAAATACATCGCTGCCGTACCGAGCCCCCAGCAGAAGTCGATGACCGGTCCAAATGCATCATTTAACCGTACCGCATCATTGAAGGAGGTTCTGTGTTCATGGAGCAGCTGGTCAAAGGTCTCATTTGCCTCGTCCTCTGCAGAAAAGCTTTGAATGATTCGCATTCCCTGCAGATCCTCATGCAGAAACGCATTGAGGTTCGAGGACTTCTTTTTGTGAATCTGCCAGCGCTTATGTGAATAAACCTGAATCAGCCACATTCCTGCCGTCATGAGCGGCAGACTGATCATGGCGGCAAGCGCCAGTTTCCAGTTCTTAATGAGCATGATGGCCATAACAGAACAGACCGTTACGAAGTCCGGAATCAGTGTTGTGACACTGTTGTTCAGTACATCCTTTAATGCGTTGACATCTCCGATGATTCTGGCAAGCACCTTACCGGTCGGTCTGCTGTCAAAGAACTGAAACCCCAGCTTCTGAATATGCGTATATAATTCCTGTCTGACAGTCAGCAGGAGCTGGTTTGTGACTCTTGCCATAATGAACATACGCAGCTTGATGAGCAGCACCATGGCGATATTGATGCCTGCCGCCACTGCACCGAGCTTTAGCAGTCCTTCGATGTCCTTATTTGTAATATAACGGTCAATTGCCTCTTCCATGAGCAGCGGGTTGATGAGTGTTACGACAACACACAGTCCCATGATGATGAGGACGAAGAAGATTTCCTTCTTATAAGCTAACATGTAACGAAACAGTCGCAGCAGCGTCGCCATTTTGGAGACCTCAGTCGATGCTTCGTCGTTTTTAAATGAATTGATGGGCATAATTGATTGCACCCCCTTATGTGTCTTTTGTGATTATGCTGTAATGGTTTCTAAGTAATCTCCGTACTGCGCCATATAGGTCAGATGGTACAGACCTTCTTTTGCAAGCAGAGATTCATGTGTACCGCGTTCCGCAATCTCGCCGTCCTTTAAGATAATGATCTCATCTGCATTACGGACTGCTGAAATGCGGTGCGCGATGATGATTTTTGTTGTATCCTTTAATTCATTCAGAGCAAGCTGAATCTCATGCTCTGTCTCCATATCCAGTGCGGAGGTAGAATCGTCCAGCACGAGAATCGGCGCCTTCTTCGCAATTGCTCTTGCAATGCTGATGCGCTGCTTCTGACCGCCTGACAGTCCGACACCACGTTCTCCGATGACAGTATCATACTGCTGCTCCATTTGTTCGATGAAGTCCACAGCCTGCGCATCACTTGCGGCAGAGCGAATTGTCTTGAAGTCAATCAGATCCCTCTTTCCGAACTTAATGTTGTCACTGATGGTATCAGAGAAGAGAAATACATCCTGCATGACTATGGAAATGTTCTTTCTAAGCTCACGCAGGGACAGATCCCTGATATTGACTCCGTCTAACAAAATATTGCCGTCTGTCGCATCATAGAGCCGCTGCAGGAGACTGACGATGGAGGATTTGCCTGCTCCCGTCGCTCCCATAATCCCGATGGTCTTACCCGGCTCCACATGGAACTCGATATCCTTTAAAATATCATGCTGATCCGCCTTGTGGAAGGATACGTGTTCAAATGTAATCTCTCCCTTAACATGCTCCAGAGTCACCGGATGCTCCGGTTCCCTGATGGATGGCGTCTCTGCATAGATCTTCTTGAATTTCTTATTAGAAGCTCTGGCAGATGAGAATTCATTGGTCAGCCATCCCAGCATTTCCATAGGCCATACAATATTCATGGAGTATTCGGTAAATGCACCTAGCTCTCCAAGCGTCATTTCCTTGTTGATGACCAACAGTCCGCCGAGGATCAGAACACTGATCGGCAGCAGTCTTGTTACGAACTGAAACAGCGGGAAGTACTTCACGAATACCTTTGACTGCTTCATATTCAGGTCATAATAACGCTGATTGTGTGACAGAAACTTTGTAATTTCATGCTTTTCCCTTGCAAAAGCCTTGACCGTTCTGACACCTGCAAGATTTTCCTCTGCAACGGTATTCAGTACGGCATTCTCCTCACTGATGTCCCCGTAAATCGATCCGAGCTTAAACTCCATGATGATCGCAAAGGCACCAACAAGAGGCATTGCAATGGTAGGTATAATGGCAAGCTTCACGTTCGTTCTGTACATACAGAAGAGTACGATGCCTGTATGGATGCAGACCTCTATGATCAGCATGCCGATAAATCCGAGTGCATTCCAGATCTTATCCACATCATCCTTGACACGAGCCATCAGCTCTCCGGTATTGTTGCGGTCGAAGAAGTCCATGGACAGGCTCTGGATGTGCTGAAACAGATTGCGCCGAATCTTGGTTGCAATCTTGGCAGCCGTGGTATCGAAGGTGTATTCCTTAATGTACTGGAAGATACAGCGACCCACACCAACAGTCAGAATGCCGATCAGAAGCTTCGGTAAAAGTGCCGTCTCACCGCCGAGTACAACACGGTCAATGATTAGCCTCGTTAACTGTGGAGCCAGCATATCGAGCGAAACAGCGATGATCATGGAAATGATCGCCCCGATATAAGCCCATTTGTATTCCCATATGTAACTTGATATTTTTTTCATAATAAAGTTCCCCCTTCATAGCAGTCCGACAAGCAGATTCCTGCGTCTGCAGATTAGAAAGAATTCTGTTTTACAGGATTCTCCGTCTGCGGACAAAAAAAGCGTGGTAATCATCAAGAGATACCACGCAAAAAGTTCTTATGACCGTCATAGGACAAGGACGGTATTTACAACATCTAAATCCTGTCTGTCTATATAAAAGGCCAATCCGTTAAAGCGGAGGTATTCTCATGTAAAGTTGTATTTGTGCCAAGTGCGGCGGTTGCTAATAAATCTCGATTTATAGTGATGCTATACATGGTAAGACCTCCTTTCTGTGATCTGCCTAATTCGCAGGTGCAATTGAAACGTTACGCTCTACAGAATACATCCGAAGAATTATTCTGTCAACGCTTATTCCAAAAAAAATCCTGAAAAATGGAAAAAGTGACATTTGTCATGGACAATTGATGATGCATATGGTTGATATAAAAATGCTTAAATATCCATTTTAATAATATAAAGATAATGAGGTAACTAGAAATAATGGAATATCGATTTATTTAGAAAATGATAGAAACTTTTG
>CAYRJT010000141.1:0-6853 GCA_964424675.1 uncultured Lachnospiraceae bacterium | reverse complement strand
CATTCCAGCATCGCTGTTGAATTTTATCCTGTTTTTCCTGTCAACGCGTAATATGAAGAGAATCACGCCGGGCGAAATACACAGAAAAAAAGTATATCACCGTCAGGTGAACCGTGCACGGGGAGTGACGAAACATAAATGTGCAATCTGCGGCAGGACAGAAGAGGATGATCCGACACTGGAATTCAGATTTTGTTCCAAGTGCAACGGTAATTACGAGTATTGTCAGGAGCATCTGTTTACCCATAAGCATATAAAGTAGAATGAATTAAGAAGAGAGGCATATGAATGAGTTTATCTAATATGGAAGCATATGAACTGATAGAGGAAAGAGAAGTTAAGGATCTGAATTCAAAGGGATATTTGATGCGTCATAAAAAAACGGGAGCCAATGTACTGCTGCTGTCAAATGATGATCGTAATAAGGTGTTTTCCATTGGGTTTCGGACTCCGCCGTATGACAGTACCGGACTACCACATATACTGGAGCACTCTGTACTGTGCGGCTCCAGAAATTTTCCGGCTAAGGATCCGTTTGTAGAGCTCGTGAAGGGCTCTCTGAATACATTTCTGAATGCGATGACCTATCCGGACAAGACGGTATATCCGGTAGCCAGCTGCAATGACAAGGATTTTCAGAATCTGATGCATGTCTATCTGGATGCTGTGTTCTATCCGAATATCTATGAAAGAGAAGAGATATTCCGGCAGGAGGGCTGGCACTATGAAATAGAGGACGAGAAGGCCCCCATCGAAATCAATGGTGTTGTATATAATGAAATGAAGGGAGCATTTTCTTCACCGGATGACATGCTGGACAGAGAGGTGTTTAATACACTGTTTCCTGATACCGCATATTCCTTTGAATCTGGCGGAGATCCTGCTGATATCCCGAAGCTGACTTATGAAAAATTTCTGGAGTTTCACAGAACCTATTATCATCCGTCCAATTCTTATATTTATCTCTATGGTGATATGGATATGGAAGAGAAGCTGATATGGATGGATCAGGCGTATTTGAGCAGCTTTGACAAAATTCAAATCGACTCCTCCATCAGCCTGCAAAAGGGATTCTCAGAAATCGTTACAAAAACGAAGGAGTATTCGATCACAAATGAAGAGCCCCTGGAGGATAATACTTATTTGTCCTATAATCTTGTCATTGATACAAGTCTGAATCGTGAACTCTATCTGGCCTTTCAGATCATAGAGTATGCACTTCTGGCTGCACCGGGAGCTCCGCTGAAGCAGGCACTTCTGGATAGAAAAATAGGCAAGGATATCATGAGTACCTATGAAAATGGTGTATACCAGCCGTATTTTTCAGTGATCGCCAAGAATGCGAACCGGTCAGATCTGGAAGCATTTCTTGACACCATTCGTGAAGTGCTGCAGGGCATCGTCAAGAATGGCATGGATCAAAAAGCGCTGTTAGCCGGTATCAATTATTACGAGTTCCGATACAGAGAAGCTGATTACGGCTCTTATCCGAAGGGACTGATGTATGGACTGCAGGCATATGACAGCTGGCTGTATGATGAAACAAAGCCGTTTATGCATATTGAAGAGCTGGAGACATTTGCGTTGATTAAGAGCAAGGTAGACAGTGGATATTTTGAAGAGCTGATACAAAAGTATCTAATCGATAATACACATGGTTCTATTGTCATTGTGGAGCCAAAAAGAGGACTGACTGCAGAGCTGGATCAAAAGGAAGCAGAGCGTCTGGCCGCATACAAAGCAGGTCTGTCAGCTGATGAAATCAAGCAGATGGTGCTGCAGACGGAGAATCTGATCCGCTATCAGGAGGAACCGAGTACGAAAGAGGAGCTGGAAACGATTCCTCTGCTGCAGAGAGATGACATAGACCGGAAGGCGCAGCCTTTTATCCTGACAGAAAAGCATGTTGCCAATACGCTTTTATTACAGCACAATCTGTTTACAAACGGAATCGGATACCTGAATCTGCTGTTTGATACGAAGGATGTGCCCTATGAGCTGATATCCTATATGGGAATATTAAAGAATGTACTGGGCTTTATCAGCACAGAACACTACAGCTACGGCGATTTGTTTAATGAAATCAACCAAAACAGCGGCGGTATCAGTGCAGGTGTGACATCCTATGCGGATGCCAGAAAGGATGACGCTTATCAGCTTAAATTTGAGGTTCGCGCCAAGGTACTCTATGGCAGACTGGACTTTGCATTCCGGATGATCAGTGAAATCCTCTTTACATCGGACTTTACGGATGAAAAGAGACTATATGAGATCCTTGCCATGTTAAAGAGCCGGATCCAGATGAGCATGACATCGTCAGGCCACTCTACGGCAGCACTGAGGGCTTTGTCTTACTGCTCTCAGACTGCAAAGCTGTCAGACATGATGAGCGGACTGGAATTTTATCGTCTGGTTGACCGTCTGGAAAGTCATTTCGAGGAAGAAAAGGCAGATCTGACAGCCAAGCTGCAGAAGCTGATGAAGTATATCTTCAGACCTGAAAATCTGATGGTGGACTATACGGCAAATGATGAGGGCTACGCCAAACTGGAGCGTGAGATAGAGCCGTTCAAGAAACAGCTGTATACAGAGCCTGTTACAGCGGAAGATTATACGATTACAACCGAAACGAAAAATGAAGGGTTCAAGACCTCCTCCAAGGTACAGTATGTGGCGGTGGCAGGAAACTATAAAAAAGCGGGACTGCCGTATACGGGAGCACTCAAGGTTATGAAGGTGATTCTGGGATATGATTATCTGTGGAATAACGTGCGCGTAAAGGGTGGCGCTTACGGCTGCATGAATTCTTTTTCCAAGGTCGGAGATTCTTATTTTGTATCCTACAGAGATCCGAATCTGGAAAAGACACTGGAGGTTTATCATGGCGCGGCTGCGTATCTGAAGTCTTTTGCGGCAGATGAGAGAACGATGACCAAGTATATTATCGGTGCAGTCAGCGATCTGGATCTCCCACTGAGTCCGTCAGCAGAGGGAAGCAGGGCACTGACATCCTATCTGGCTCATGAGACCTATGAGGATATTCAAAGAGAAAGAGATGCGGTTTTATCCGTCAGTGAAGAAAAGATCAAAAATCTTGCCAGTTATGTAGAGGCAATGATCTCACAGAATATGCTTTGTGTACTGGGAGGAGAAGAAAAGATAGAGGAACAGAAGACATTATTTTCACATACAGAGAATTTATTGTAAGGCGTATGCCAAAAGGAGGAACTTATGAGAAAAGGGATTGTAATGAGTGTGCTGGCCGGTCTGGCCGTGATGGTAGTGCTGGGGGGATGTGGAAGCAAGGCAGAGTCTTCCACCGGCTATTATTCAGAGGAAGCAGCAGCGGCTGAGGAGCCGATGTATGATTATGCTGCAGATGAGGTCTATACATCTGAGTCCTATGATATGAACGGAGCAGAGGATGCGGCTGCGGTAGCAGAAGATGGCGGCGAGTCTGTTTCGGTGGCAGACAACAGAAAGCTGATCAGAAATGTGGATATGAGCGTTGAGACAGAGAACATGAAGGAAATGTTACAGAATATCAACGACAGGATAGCGGAGTACGGTGGATATGCTGAGTATGCATCTGTTGATGCAGGCTATGCAAATATCAAAGCACGCATTCCGAGCGATAAGTTAGATATGTTCGTAAGCAATGTGGCTGAAATGTCAAATGTGACCAATAAAACGGAGTCAGCAGAGGACATCACCCTGCAGTACGTGGATACAAAGTCCAGAGTAGAGTCCCTGCAGATCGAACAGGATCGTCTGAATGAACTGCTCGCAGAGGCCGACAGTGTTGACACAGTGATTGCACTTGAAAGCAGACTGTCTGAGGTCCGATATGAACTGCAGTCCTACGAATCCCAGCTGCGTACATATGATAATCTCGTGGATTACAGCACGGTTCAGATCAATATCAATGAAGTGAAAACCTATGCACCTCAGGTAGAGGCCACCAGATGGGAAAAGATGACCAGAGGCTTCGTGGACAGTATGTACGGTGTGGGTGAGGGCTTCCTTGATTTCATTGTCGGACTGATCATTGCGCTGCCGTTCCTGATTGTATGGGCACTTATCATTTTTGTGATGTTCCTGATCATCCGTGCAATCATAAAGTCTAACAAGAAAAAGCAGGCTCAGAGATTAGAACAGCAAAGACAGTATATGATGCAGAATCAGCAGCGACCGGTACAGAATCAACAGCCGGCACAGAATCAACAGCCGGTACAGAATCAACAACAGCCGCCGGTACAGAATCAGCAGCCGCAGCAGGGAACAAAATGATGAATGAACAGTATAAAGCAGGCTTTGTAACGTTGATTGGTCGTCCCAATGTGGGCAAATCCACATTAATGAATCGTCTGATCGGACAGAAGATTGCCATTACCTCGGATAAACCGCAGACAACCAGAAATCGCATTCAGACCGTCTATACCTGTGATGAGGGGCAGATCGTATTCGTGGATACACCCGGCATCCACAAGTCGAAAAACCGGCTGGGAGACTATATGGTATCTATGGCAACACGTTCTGTGAATGATGTGGATGCTGTATGCTGGCTTGTCGAGCCGTCCACCTTCATTGGAGCCGGTGAGCGTATGATTGCCGAGAAACTGCAGAAGGTAAAAGTACCGGTCATTCTTGTAATCAACAAAACAGACACAGTCAAAAAAGACGAAATCTTGAAATTCATTGATGCATACAAGGACATCTGCAATTTTGCAGAAATTGTACCTGTATCTGCATTAAAGGGTCATAATACTGATGAACTGCTCAAGGTCATTATGAAATATCTTCCGTATGGGGTTCCTTTTTACGATGAAGATACCATTACTGATCAGCCAGAAAGACAGATCGTGGCAGAGTTGATCAGGGAGAAGGCATTAAAATGCCTGGACGAAGAGGTGCCGCACGGCATTGCAGTCTGCATTGAAAGCATGAAATATCGCAAACAGATTGTTGAGATTGAAGCTACCATCATCTGTGAACGGGATTCTCACAAAGGAATTATCATTGGAAAAGGCGGTGCTATGCTGAAAAAGATCGGGTCAGCAGCACGTTATGAGATCGAGGATCTGCTGGAGAGCAAGGTCAATCTGCAGCTGTGGGTCAAAGTGAAAAAGGACTGGCGTGACAGCGATTTTCTGTTGAAAAACTTCGGCTATAACCAAAAAGATACAGAGTAATAATTGAAAAAAAGTACACTCTATATTGTAAAGAAACAAAAGCGTAACTGTAAAGGTAATGGACAGTTATGGATAAGCAGCAATAGGAGGAGTACGGCTATGGACGAGAGCTGGATGAAGTTCGAAAATTCGGGAAGCGTATCTGATTATATGAACTACCGGAACCGTGTGGAGGCAGAAGCAGAGCTGGCATGGAGACGAAAAGAGGAAAGCGGCAGTGAGAGATTATATCCTTCTGACAGGCATGGTACTGCAGGCGGGTCCTATCGGTGAGTATGATAAGAGAATTGTGATATTGACCAGAGAAAGAGGAAAGATTACTGCATTTGCCAAGGGTGCAAGACGACAGAACAGTCGTTTAATGGCAGGAACCAATCCTTTTTCTTTTGGTACGTTTAAAGTATATGAGGGGAAATCCTATACGGTACTCGAGGCTGATATCAGTCATTACTTTGAAGAACTGCGCATGGATTTTGAGGGCGCCTATCTGGGTATGTATTTTATGGAATTTGCAGACTATTATGCAAGAGAAAACAATGATGAGCGGGAGCTGTTAAAACTGTTATTTCAATCTCTGCGTGCAATTACCCAGCCGTCAATTCCCAATGCACTGGTCAGGACTGTTTTTGAAATCAAGGCAATGGTCGTGAATGGTGAATTCCCGGGAATTCCGATGAAGCATCAGATGAGCGAAAGCGCTGTCTATACGGTTGAATATATCGTAAATTCCACCATTGAAAAGCTGTACACGTTTAATGTATCGGATGCGGTGCTGCAGCAGATTACGGAACTGGCGGCGCAGTACAGAAGAAAATACATAGACAGGAAATTTAAGAGTCTGGAAGTATTGGAAAATTGTATGTTGAAAAACCAAGATAACTTCGATATAATAACGGATAGGTGTTGACCAGAGGAGGGTACAGACAATCATGAAGCAAAAGATAATCAGTCTGGTACTGATTTTATGTATATTTATGGTGTGTGGGTGTACCGAGAAGAAGACTGATGCAGATACAACAACGGTCTTCATACACAAGGACGGCAGTATCACAGATGCCATTGTAGAGGAATTTACAGCAGGCTATTATGACGCGGCTGAGCTGCAGACGATGACAAATAAAGAGCTGACAGCCTACAATCAGAGTACAGGCGATACGAAGAGCGCAGTGTTATCACAGTATCAGGTGAATGATGGTCTGGCAAAGGTATTTATTGATTTTCAAACAATACAGGATTACGCTGCATTTAATGAAACGGATTGTTATTTCGGAACGATAGCTGATGCCTATGAAGCTGGATATGACCTTGATGTAACGTTGAAAAATATAGCAGACGACAAGACTGCGGACAAAAATGCACTCCTGGAGATGGGGAAAAATAAAATCTTGATTTTAGAGGAGCATGTTGATGTCATCACCTATAAAAAAATTCTGTATAAAAGCGCAAATGTAGATATCATAGATGATACCCATGCAAGGATATCAGATGAGGCAGAGGGCTTTGCATATATTGTTCTCAATTAGCAAATCAGATCATTATAACAAATGAAAATATAAAGGAATAGAGGAAAATCATATGGAAAAGACAATGGACAAAATCGTAGCATTGGCAAAGGCAAGGGGGTTCGTATATCCGGGTTCAGAGATATACGGCGGACTTGC
>CAYRJT010000140.1:0-6934 GCA_964424675.1 uncultured Lachnospiraceae bacterium | reverse complement strand
TACAGAGGATAAGTACGGAACGAAAAAGGAGTTTTCATCAGACGGAACACATAGCCTGAATATTCCTATGGCGGTTCTGATCAATGAGAACAGCGCAAGTGCTGCAGAGATATTGGCCGGAGCGATCAAAGATTATCAGACAGGCACCCTGATCGGCACCACAACCTTTGGCAAAGGAATCGTACAGCAGGTACTTCCACTGGGCGACGGGACAGGCATCAAGGTCACAACCTCCAAATATTTTACCCCGAATGGCAATGATATCCACGGAATCGGGATCGAACCGGATATTGAACTGGAATTTGATGAAGAAGCATATCAAAAGGATGAAAATGCTGATAATCAATTGGACAGAGCGATTGAATTGTTACAACATAGTTATTAATCCTGCTGAAAGGACTGGCTTATGGATCATTTTGAATTGGTATCTGAGTATCAGCCGACAGGCGACCAGCCGCAGGCGATTGCAGATCTGGTCAAGGGCTTTCGCGAGGGCAATCAGTTTCAGACTTTGCTGGGTGTCACGGGTTCTGGCAAGACATTTACGATGGCAAATGTCATTGAGCAGTTAAACAAACCGACTTTGATTATAGCTCATAATAAGACACTGGCAGGACAGCTGTACAGCGAATTTAAAGAATTTTTTCCAAATAACGCGGTTGAATATTTTGTTTCCTATTATGATTACTATCAGCCGGAGGCGTATATCCCGTCTTCGGATACTTATATTGAAAAGGATTCTTCCATCAACGACGAGATAGACAAACTCAGGCTTTCCGCTACAGCCTCACTGGCAGAACGTAAGGATGTCATTGTGGTGTCAAGTGTTTCCTGTATTTACGGCATCGGCAGTCCGAAGGACTATATCAATATGATTGTTTCTCTGAGACCTGGTATGGAAAAGGACAGAGATGATATTATCCGCGAGCTGATCGGTATCCGTTATGAGAGAAGCGAGATGGATTTCCATCGCGGAACCTTCCGTGTACGAGGAGATGTACTGGAGGTCTTTCCGGCATGGGAAGGGGATCGTGCCATCAGGATAGAGTTCTTTGGAGATGAAATCGAGAGAATATCGGAAATTGACGTATTAACCAGCGAGGTCAGGGCGAGACTGTCTCACTTATCTATATTTCCGGCCTCTCATTATGTCGTTCCTGAGGAACAGATTCTGCGTGCAACCAAGACGATGGAAGCAGAACTGACTGAGCGTGTGAAGTACTTTAAAGGCGAAGGCAAGCTTCTTGAGGCACAGAGAATTTCAGAACGTACTAATTTTGATATTGAGATGCTCCGTGAGACAGGCTTTTGCTCCGGTATCGAGAACTATTCCAGACATATGAACGGTACGGCAGAGGGAGCGACTCCGTATACGTTAATGAATTATTTTCCTGATGATTATCTGATTATCATTGATGAGTCACATATGACGATTCCCCAGATCAGGGGTATGTATGCAGGAGACCGGTCTCGCAAGACTGTTCTTGTAGATTATGGGTTCAGACTTCCCTCTGCGAAAGACAATCGCCCCTTGAATTTTGCGGAGTTTGAGAGTAAAATAGACCAGATGATGTTCGTGTCTGCAACACCATCTGTTTATGAAGAAGAGCATGAACTGCTTCGCACGGAGCAGATTATCAGACCCACCGGTCTGCTTGATCCTGAGGTGACTGTCAAGCCTACGGAGGGGCAGATTGATGACCTGATTTCAGAGATTAATCAAGAAGTCAAGAAACATAATAAAGTACTGGTAACGACTCTGACCAAAAGGATGGCAGAGGATCTGACGGAATATATGCGGGAGGTCGGTATTCGTGTTAAGTATCTGCACTCTGATATTGATACATTAGAGAGAGCAGAGATCATACGAGATATGCGTCTGGATGTATTTGATGTATTAGTCGGTATCAATCTGCTGCGTGAAGGCCTGGATATTCCGGAAATATCGCTGGTGGCAATATTGGATGCAGATAAAGAGGGATTTCTGCGTTCGGAGACATCGCTGGTACAGACGATTGGGCGTGCCGCCAGAAATGCTGAGGGGCGTGTCCTGATGTATGCAGATCATATGACGGATTCCATGACGAATGCCATTCGTGAGACCAACCGCCGGCGTGAGATTCAGCAAAAATATAATGACGATCATGGTATTACACCTCAAACGATCAAAAAGGCAGTCAGGGATCTGATCAGTATTTCCAAGGAGGTAGCAGCTGAGGAAGTACGTATGGAAAAAGATCCGGAGTCCATGGATCGTAAAGAACTCGAGAAGTGGGTAGAGGATATTACGAAGAAGATGCGTAAAGCAGCAGCGGAGTTGAATTTTGAAGCGGCATCTGAATTGAGAGATAAGATGATTGCCTTGAAAAAGCAGCTACAGGATATGGATGAATAGGAATGACTACGGAGGAAACAAGTGGGGAAGCTATCGATAGTAGTACCAACCTATAATGAAGCAGATAATGTCGGAAATCTGGTCAATCAGATTGACTATGCACTTCGCGGGATAGAGTATGAGGTCATTTTTGTAGATGACAGTACAGATCATACCCCTGATATGATCAGAAAAACACAGGAGGAGAATCCCAGAGTCCGTATGGAGCATCGAACGGAGGAGAAGGGACTTGCAACTGCGGTTTTAAGAGGTTTTTCTCTTGCAGAGGGAGACTATATTGCAGTGATGGATGCAGACCTGCAGCATCCGCCACAGATATTGCGCTCTATGTATTTTGTACTGGAAAGCGGTGTAGATTTTTGCGTGCCGAGCAGATTTATCCCCGGTGGGTCCGATGGCGGATTAGGACCTTATCGTAAGCTTGTATCAGGAGTGGCGAGATATATCGGCAAGATCTTGCTGCCATGTCTCAGACGGATTACGGATCCTACAAGTGGTCTTTTTATGTTCCGCAGAGAAGTGATTGCAGGAGACTGCAATTTGCAGCCGATTGGCTGGAAGATCCTGATTGAGGTGCTGGCTCTGGGTACTTATCACAGTGTTGTGGAGATTCCGTACCGGTTTCAGGCGAGACCGACCGGAGAGTCTAAGCTCTCATCCAAGGTTACTGTGGAATATATCAAGCAGGTGTTCGGACTGATGAAGCGCGGCAGGAAACAGAGCGGTGTTACGGTTGAGAAGTGGTCCGTAGACCGGATGAAGTCAATGGAGAAATAAAATGGTCTTTAGTTCGACGATATTTCTATGTTTTTTTATGCCGGTTATGATAATCGGTTTTTATATACTCCCTAAGAAGCTGAAAAATATTTATCTTCTCTTAGGAAGTTTATTTTTCTATGCATGGGGAGAGCCCAAATATGTCTTTATTATGCTGGCCTCTATTGCTGGAAACTACTGTTTCGGGATGCTGGTACATGTGCTGACTGGCAAGGAGAAACTTCGCAGGCTGGCAATTCTGTTCACCGTTCTGTATAATCTGGGTATTCTGTTTTATTTCAAATACTTTGTATTTGCAGTTGAATCTGTCAATGAGATCACAGGTGCGGGGCTGACGGTACCTGAGATTGTACTGCCAATCGGAATCTCATTTTATACATTTCAGGGAATGTCTTATGTCATCGATGTTTATCGCGAAGATGGCATCGTGAATGAGCAGGGAGAAAGGACAGTATTTGTACAGAAAAATCCTCTGAATCTGGCACTGTATATTTCCATGTTTCCGCAGTTGATTGCAGGGCCTATTGTCCGTTATAAGGATATCAAGGAGTCCCTGACCAACCGTGTACTGAGTGCATCTTCTTTTGCCAGAGGCGTCGAACGTTTTATTATCGGACTTGCCAAGAAGGCGATACTGGCAAATTCCATAGGAGAGGTTGCTGATAAAATATTTGCCGGTGATTATACGATGATGGGGACAGGAACGGCATGGCTCGGGGCAGTATGCTATACATTGCAGATCTATTATGATTTTTCAGGGTATTCTGATATGGCAATCGGTCTCGGAAAGATTTTCGGATTTGATTTTATGGAGAACTTTAATTATCCGTATATTTCACGTTCTATCACAGAATTCTGGCGCAGATGGCATATCTCCCTGTCAACGTGGTTCAGGGATTATCTTTATATCCCTTTAGGTGGCAACCGTAAGGGCCTGATGCGGACATATCTGAATCTGCTGATTGTATTTCTGGCAACCGGATTCTGGCATGGTGCAGCCTGGGGATTCATCATCTGGGGCTTATGGCATGGCGTTTTTATGATTATCGAAAGAGTCCTGCGTGCGAAAGATGTACAGCATCTGATCAAAAGCGAAAAGGTTCGCAGTGTATGTGACTGGCTGTACACGATGCTGGTGGTTATGCTTGGCTGGGTATTGTTCAAGATCGTGATTATGGAGGATGCATTATCTTATATCGGTGTGATGCTGCATACACATACTCCTGATTATGTGGCGTTTTCCACCAGATACTATCTGGATAACAAACTGATTTTCATGCTTGTCATTGCGATTCTGGCGGCGATACCGTGGAAAGATATACTTCCGGGCAAGGCAGGTATTCTGCTTAACAATATTAACAGTCTGCCTGCAGCACATCCTGCAGTGATCATACGACGTGTATTATTGCTGTGTATGCTTTTGATCTGTATGATGTTTATCATGAATAATACCTACAATCCGTTTATTTACTTCCGTTTCTAGGTGCGGGAAAAAAGATCAGGTGCAAAGTCTGAGGAAAGGAGCCGGTGCTTTATGAAAAATAAAATACTGAATATTTTGTATTGTGTCTTTTTTATGGCGGTTATAATTGTACCGGCACTTTTGACAAATACAAAGACAAATCAGATATCCATGATAGATAACAAAGCTCTGACGGAGTGGCCGGAGATCGATTGGAAGCTGACAAACCGGGAGCAGGTTGAAAACTATGTGGATGACAGAATCGGATTTCGCGAGCTGGCCATCAATTCTTACATTGAATTGAATGATGAATTGTTTTCCGTTATGGTACATCCGTTGTTTATGTATGGAAAAGACGGGCATATTTTTTATAAGGATCCTGATTATATCGCGGCATATCAGCATCTCAATACAAATACACAGATGCTGGACTCTTTTGTGGTCTTCTTAACGCAGACACAGGAGTATCTTGCGGAAAAGGGAATTCCGTTTCTTTACTTTGCATGTCCGGATAAGAAAACGATTTACAGCGAATACTTTCCTGATACGATCAATGTAAATGAACAGAATATCAGTGTCACAGATTATCTGAAGGAACGACTGGCAGATACCGATGTCAATTATATCATGCCGATTGATGAACTGCTGACAGCAAAGCAGGATAGGACGGTTTATAATAAAAAATATGATGCTACACACTGGAATGAATTCGGAGCCATGACGGCACACAAGTTAATTGATGGTCAGCTTCAGACATGGTTTGACGACGTGCCGGTACTGACAGAGGATAATTATGATCTGGAGTTTATTCAGGTTGATTCTTTGGATATTGCAAAATTCCCAATTGATGAACAGGTTCCGGTATATTCGCTGAAACAGGATACAAGCGGGGACGCGACAGAATATCTGATTTCTTATCTGGATGGCTATACCAACACATTCTATTCGCATTATATGAATGAGACAGCACCGAACAACCGGATTCTACTGGTATTTGTGGACAGCTATTTCGGCAGCTACCAGAAGTACTATAATAACAGGTTCAAGGAAGTCTATTTTGTGCATCGTCAAAATTATGACTATCTGCAGTATTACGTGAATCTGTTCTTTCCGGATGCCGTGATCTTTGAGACAGCCGAGAGGAGCATTTCCAGTGAGATGCCGCTGCTGGCTGACTTTACAAACTATATTTATGAGCCTCCTTATACGGAAGAGGAACGCAACGCAGGAACAAAGGCGCTTAAAAGCTCAATCTATGAGGTCAGTGGTGCCCGATTGGAAGATCAGAAATTATATCTGCCGCAGAATGACACATCAGCAATTGTCAGTATGAAGGGAATTTACTCCTGTAAGGATGCAGACCTGTCAGGCATTCATATTTATGCCCATGCAGGAGAAAAGTATCTGGAAACGGATTACTGCAAACAGGAGCGTGATGCGAAGGAGGCCGGTGATCACCGTTTTTCAGTGAACATCCAGAGACGGTATCTGGCAGAAGGCACGATAGAGCTAATTGCAGTAGATGAGGCAACAAATGAAGAATATCATCTTCAGACGATAGAGGTAGTATATGAGTAGAACAAATCAGGACGCTGACGTGGACAAGCGTCATTACATTCGTATCAGAGGAGCGAATGAACACAACTTAAAAAATATTTCAATTGATATTCCCAGAAATGAACTGGTCGTACTGACAGGTTTGAGCGGATCAGGCAAATCTTCACTTGCATTCGATACTATTTATGCAGAGGGACAGAGACGTTATATGGAATCTCTGTCTTCTTATGCAAGACAGTTTTTGGGACAGATGGAAAAGCCAGAGGTAGAGAGTATAGAGGGATTGCCGCCGGCGATATCAATTGATCAGAAATCAACAAATAGAAATCCAAGATCAACAGTAGGTACTGTTACTGAGATTTATGATTATTTCAGACTGCTGTATGCGAGAGTCGGTATTCCACATTGTCCGGTCTGCGGAAAAGAGATTATGAAACAGACGGTGGACCAGATGGTAGATGAGATTCTGAATCTGCCGGAGGGAACGAAGATTCAGCTGCTGGCACCTGTTGTCAGAGGGCGTAAGGGCGAACATGCCAAGGTATTGGAACGTGCAAAGAGAAGCGGATATGTCCGTGCACGGATTGACGGCAATATGTATGAGCTTTCAGAAGAGATTGCTCTGGATAAAAATATAAAGCATAATATTGAAATCATTGTAGACAGACTGGTCATCAAAGATACGATTGCCAAGAGATTGACGGATTCAATTGAAAATGTATTAGATCTCTCAGACGGGTTGC
>CAYRJT010000139.1:0-6949 GCA_964424675.1 uncultured Lachnospiraceae bacterium | reverse complement strand
ACCTCAATTCGATCACTCGGTTTTTGTTGGGACAGAAGAACAACTGTCTCCACGTTTGCGGTAGCCGGGAACATATCGACTGCGCAGGCTCGCTCGACGTGATAGCCTCTGGCGGTGAGGATTTCGAGGTCGCGCGTCAGGCTGGTAGGTTTGCAGGAAACATAAATAATCCTGTCTACACCATAATGGATAATCTTCTCCAGTGCCTTCGGGTGAATACCATCACGCGGTGGATCTAGGACAATGAAATCCGGTTTTTCTTCAATTTCATCTAATACCTTCAGTACATCTCCTGCGATAAACTCGCAATTATGTAAACCGTTTAATTCTGCATTCTGACGTGCGGCTATGACTGCTTCTTCAACGATTTCCACACCAATCACCTTTTTTGCTACCGGTGCCAGCAGCTGTGCAATTGTTCCGGTTCCACTGTATAAATCATACACGATTTTGTTATGTAAACTCACTGTCCATTCGTTTAACCTGTCATCTTCTGCTCTGTCATTTGCCTTTTTCTCCGCACTGACCCCTGCCTTGATCTCTGCTCCAATCTCTGCTTTGTCCTCTGTCTTGTCTCCTGCCTTATTCTCTACCCCTTCAATACAGTAACTCTCCCTCACATACTCCCGTACAGTATCATACAGCACCTCTGCCCCGAGACTGTTCGTCTGAAAAAAAGAGAACGGTGTGATCCTGAACCTCAACCCCAGTAACTCCTCATAAAAGTAATCCTGTCCGTATAAGATATCTGTTCCGTCATCCTGCACGGTATCTGATAATGCATCGTTTGTTGTGTGCAGAATTCCAACAATATGTCCATCCAGTTTCAGTTTACATAACTCATCTGTAAAATCCTCCAGCAATCCCTTCTCCATACAAATTGTATCCGGTGGAGTCTGAGAAGATGTCACAAGGTCAATCAATATTTCCCCAGTCTTCACAGCCTTACGCACCAGCAAATGCCTCAGATATCCTGTATGCGCCATCTTGTGATAAAAGGACACATCCTTCTCCCGAAAATAAGCCAGTACACACTGCAGGATTTTCCTGTAATCCTCATCAACAATCTGACAACCCGCTACTGAGACAACATCATAAAAGCTGCCTCTTTTATGCATACCAAGTGCCAGCGGACCATCCTTCACTTCATCTCCAAAGGAAAACTCCATCTTATTACGGTAAGCAAATTCTCTTGGACTCCCTTTAATACCTTCAAAATTGTATGTCTTCTCATCCCTTAACCTTGCTGGATTTTCTTCTGTATCCTCATCATCACCCTGATCCATCTGGTTCCCTGCTTTATTCTGTTCGAGTAGCACACCATCCAGAAGCTCCTGTACCTGCTGTTCCTTAATTTTCAGCTGCTCCTCATAAGGCAGCGTCATATAAGTACATCCCCCACAGATTCCAAAGTGTCTGCACGGACTCTCTATCTCATTTTCAGCTTTCTGCACGACTTCAAGCAGCCTGCCCTCCGCCTTGCCGCCGCGTACCTTATTCACCTGAAAGGACACCTGCTGCCCCGGCAGCGTATTCTTGACCACCACCTGTGACTGCACAGTCTCCTTCTCTACGGTTCCTGGTATATTTCTTTCCTCTGTTGTATCCACTATCCCTTTATTCGGAAACCTCACACATCTGACGATTCCCGTTCCTGTTTGTCCCTTTTTCATAGTGTACCCCTGTCATTTCATCCTTTTTGATTGCACAGCTTTTTAACACAGAAGTGGCAACCGGATTTACATACCGATTGCCACAATAACACCACCTACATAGTCACAATTGTCTTTTAATAATACATAACACGCCTTTATCTCTCGTGTTTTATAACTATACTATACACCAAATACCATCCTATGTCAATTATTACGCGCTAATTTCGTTCATTCATACAGGCATATTTCATTCCCTAATCTGAAGTCATAAATGATACCGTACCCATCTCCTCATCAATGGTATACTCCGCGTTGATCAGCTCGCTGAACTGTGTTACCAACGCGTTACCATCGAACTATCAATAACACCTGCCTTCGGCGATTTGCACAAAAGAAAAAGAGCCTCTGTAAACGGGGCTCTTTCTACATTTCAGCCTATTCAGCGTCTTTATTCTCTTCCTTTTTTGATGCATCTTCTTCGTCCTCAAAGAAATCATCATCAAAATCATCATTAAAATCATCATCCAGATCATCTTCAAAATCTTCAAGATAATCAGGTGTGAAGTAACAATATAACGCATACGCAATACCTGCGATCAATGCAACACCAAGAACAATGCCGATAATCCATTTCCATGTATTACAGCAGCTCTTTTCTTCTTCCTCTTCTTGTTTTTTCTTCAGAAAATCATTCGCCTTCACAGCGTTTAATACTTCATTTGCTTTAATTGCCTTTAATAAATCATCCATTTTAACGTTCATACTCTATCCCCATCCTTCCGCGTAATAGATATATTAAATTTAGTATAGCACAATAATACTGTTTTTACTATTATTTTTCTATAAAATTTCTAAAATATTTACACTTTTTTCAATTTGGCGAAATTGGCAAACATTTTCTTGACTCCTGCGCCGTCAAACTCCACAGTCACCTCATAATCCTTTCCGCCGCTGACAATATTCTTCACAATACCTCTGCCAAACTTGATATGGCTGACCGTATCTCCTACTTCATAGTCCAGAGAGCCTCCTGCCGATCCAAAATTTTGTGGAAGCACTGTGCTTGCTGCTGTTGCAATAAAGGGCTTGGCGTATGCATTCCGCTCTGCCGGCGATGACGCATATGGCTTCTTAGCAAAGGTTTTCTGTGCCTTCGGAAATGAAAACGGATCCGGTATATCATCTGTACGTCTCTTTACAGACAATGGTTTTATATCCAGCAGCTCTGCCGGTATCTCCTTCACAAATCTCGATACCGCATTATACTGTGTTTCACCACGTATCATCCTTTGTTTCGCACACGTCAGTGTCAGATCATCCTTCGCCCTGGTGATCCCCACATAGCACAGGCGGCGTTCCTCCTCCAGCTCCATGGGATCCTCTGCGCTGATTGACATATATCCCGGAAATATGCCATCTTCCATGCCAGCCAGATATACATGCGGGAATTCCAGTCCCTTGGCGCTATGCAGTGTCATCAGCAGTACCTTGTTATCCGATTCATCCACACGGTCTATATCCGCCACCAGAGCTACTTCCTCCAGGAAACCGCTCAAGGTAGGCTCATCAGTATTTTCCTCATAGGTCACAATCTTACTGAGGAGCTCATCAATATTTTCAATCCGTGACTTTGCGTCCTCTTCATCAGTTGCTTCCAGACTCTCGATATATTTCGTTGTTTCGACAATATCTGTCAGCAATTCTCCCAGCTTGACATACGGAAGCTTGGAACGAAATACCTGTATCATAGTCACAAAAGGCTGCAGCTTCACACTGCTCTTGCCTATCGAGCCAATCTGATCAGCCTCACGCAGTGCATCATAAAAACTCAAGTCATGTTCCAATGCATATTCCTGTACTCTGTTGAGCGTCGTTGCTCCGATTCCCCGCTTTGGTACATTGATAATCCTTCTGACAGCTATATCATCACGGCCGTTATCGATTGTTTTCAAATATGCCAGCAGATCCTTAATTTCACGTCTGGCATAGAAGTTTGTTCCTCCGACCACATCATACGGAATCCCTGCGATGACAAATTTTTCTTCCAGAATACGAGCCTGAGCATTGGTACGGTATAAGACAGCACAGTCTTTATATTCTATGTCTCCGGTGCGATATTTGTGTACGATATCACCCGTTATGTATTCTGCCTCTTCATATGCATTTTCAAACTGTCTGAAATGCAGCTGTTCTCCTTCGCCACGATCTGTCCACAGTGCCTTGACCTTGCGGCCTTTATTATTATGAATGACGGCATTCGCTGCATCCAGTACCTTTTGCGTAGAGCGGTAGTTCTGTTCCAGCTTGATGACCTTTGCGTCAGAATACACCTGTTCAAAATCAAGAATGTTGCGTATATTTGCTCCCCTGAACTTATAGATCGACTGATCATCATCTCCTACAACACACAGATTTCTGTATTTTGATGCCAGCAGCCTGATCAGCTCGAACTGCGCCGTGTTGGTATCCTGATACTCGTCCACCATAATATAGCGAAAACGTTCCTGATAAGAATCCAGCACATCCGGACAATTCTTGAACAGCTCCACTGTTTTGACGATCAAATCATCAAAGTCCACCGCATTATTTTTCCGTAGTGCTGCCTGATATTCTTTATAAACCGATGCAACTCTCTTCCTATTATAATCTCCCACCGCATCCAGTTCATACTCCTCTACCGAAATCAGTTCATCCTTGGCATGTGAGATCATACCCAGCAGCTTACGCTCAGGCAGCTGTTTTGTATCAATCTGCATCCGCTTACAGATTTCCTTCATAACTGTTTTCTGATCGTCTGTATCATAAATCGTGAAGTTTGTGTCATATCCCAGTCTGTCTATGTATCTGCGCAGAATCCGTACACAGGTGCTGTGAAAGGTCGTAACCCAGATCTGCTCAGCTCCGTAGCCAACCATATCATTGATACGTTCCCGCATCTCTCCTGCTGCTTTATTAGTAAATGTGATCGCCATGATATTCCACGGATTGATTCCGATTTCATCGATCATATATGCGGTACGGTTTGTCAGCACCCTCGTCTTTCCAGAGCCTGCACCGGCCAGAATCAGCACCGGACCCTCTATCTGCAACGCTGCCTCCTGTTGTTTATCATTTAGCATCTCTATGGCATTCACTCGTGCTCACACTCCCCTCGTTCTCATCTTGTTTTCCGCCTCATTCATTTGCCTTGTTTTCTTCTCTTTTTTCTTAATCCCCGAGTTTTTAGTATATAATATTTATCGTTTTCTGTCGACCCCATTCTCTCATCTGCTGTTCTCTCATCTGCATCCAACTGACTTACAAAATGCTCATCCCGCCGCCGAAGCAGCATACTTTTCTGCGCCATAAGCGAAACAGGCATAAAATTTCACTTGCATCCACAGGCAAAAAATTCCCTTGTAAAGTAGTTATGAAAACTATATAATAATGTAAGGGACAAACGGGTTTCGTTGCAGCATTGTAGGAAAACGGACAGGTATCAATGACTGAATGATTGACCTGAAAACAAGACCAAGGAGCAACATCATGCATAAAATGCTGGAAGACATGATACAGGATATCGTAAAGGAAGTCAGACACTTAGGTTATGTCCGTTCTGACTCGATTCCGAATATTGATTTATATATGGATCAGGTCACGACCTTTATGGAGGACCATCTGGCAAGTACCAAACGCTACGAAGATGACAAGATCCTGACTAAGACTATGATCAATAATTATGCCAAGAACAATCTGGTTCCTGCTCCTGTTAAGAAAAAATATAATAAAGAGCATATGATGATTCTGCTCTTTGTCTACTATTATAAGAACATTCTCTCTATTGGTGATATTGAGAAGCTGCTGCTCCCGATAACCGAGCGTTTTTATCAGGCCGGTGATGATTCTCTCGGTCTCGAAGATGTATATGAAGGTGTATTTGATAAATGTGCAGAGGAGCTCCCTGCCTTTATGAAGGATATGATTCATACACTCAAGCTTGCAGACAGCGCATTTGCAGATTCTCCTGATGAGGATCGTGATTATCTGCAGCTGTTCACCTATATCTGCCTGCTGAGTCAGGATATCTATATGAAAACAAAGATTGTGGAAAAGCTGATTGATACACTGCCCAGTCCAAAGGACAGCTTAGACTCCAAAAAATAATCTTTGGCTGTTTCGATTACTTTTTCTTCTTGATTCGATCAAATACCATATCATAACCATCGTTTCCGTAGTTCAAAGAACGGTTTACACGGCTGATTGTTGCTGTGGAAGCCCCGGTCTTTTCTGCTATATCCAGATAGGTTTTCTTCTCGCGCAGCATACTTGCCACTTCAAATCTCTGTGATAATGACAGTAGCTCATTAATCGTACATACATCCTCAAAAAAAACATAACACTCTTCCTTATTCTTAAGCTGAAGAATCGCCTCAAATAAATAATCAACTGCCTCAGTTCTGATTTTACTGTTCATTTGCTTTCCTCCGTTAACGCTGTATTTTACTGTCACACGTTACCACTTGTTAATTTTACCACATTAAAGTGTATAAGTAAATAAAAACCCCACCCTCCGGTGAAGTTTTAATCTTTATTTGATACTACTGCTTGTCTGAATTCACGCCCAGATTTTTGAACAGCTTCAGAAGAGATTCATGCTCCAGCGTCAGGATCATATTGCTGGATATTTCTGTGCCGGCAATCATAAATTTCTCGTCTACCAGCAGAACCTTGCTCCCCAGCTTGGCAAAATACTCTACCGGTATCTGCAGGATCGATCCTACCGTATTGCACATCTGGATTGGTGCCGTGATATTGACAAGCATGCCAGTCAATGTTGCTATGGAATTGGCATATACACCTGATGTGATATTTCCCATCTCATTCATGACGGATGTATCCATCTCATCCAGATCATGCAATGACTGTATCTCCTTGGCATAATAAGTATTGATGATCTTCTCTGCAAACGGCTGCTGTATAATGTGGAACATCATCCCGTCCAGATCATCTGTGATCCCAATCTGAATACCGATTACGGTATTCTCCTTGCCTCCGAGTGCCTCTGCTGTTCTATCATAATCCAGCAGTTGAATACTTGGGATGGTCATATCTACCGGTGTTCCCAGTAATACAGAAAGTGCCGTACATGCATTTCCGGCTCCGATATTGCCAATCTCTCTCAAAGTATCAAGCTGCAGTTCATTCAAATCATCATATGTTTCCATATGGTTTCCTCCACTTCTTTGTGAGAACTTTGATTTGATTGTACCAAATCGCTGCCGCGATGGCTAGTGCAGTCTCTGATACAATTCCGT